>JAEXYZ010000106.1 GCA_023405135.1 Bacillota bacterium
AAGTTGCAAGTGCCCGAAAAAAGTTGCAAGCATCCGAAAGATTGGTCAAGTGCCCGAAAAAGGTTGCAAGCGCCCGAAAGTGAGGCCAGGCGCCCGAAAGATTGGCCAAGCGCCCGAAAATAATGCCAAGTGCCCGAATTCCCGCCCAAACGCCCGAAAAATCATCCATATGCCCGAATAAAAAAAACCCACCAATATCTGGTGAGTTTAATTATTTACCATTTAAGATAATTTAGGCTCGATAGAAGGATTTGAGTCTTTCTTTGCTGCTCGATTTGCTTTTGCCCCCCAATAAGTTGCTAGGATTGGACCTGAAATATTGTGCCAGAAACTAAAAATTGCACTAGGGACAGCACTTACAGGATCAAAGTGGGCCATTGCTAAGCTTGCACCTAAACCGGAATTTTGCATACCTACTTCAATTGATACTGCTTTTTGATCGTTATATTCAAGCTTAAATAATTTTGCTACTAGGAATCCAAATAAATAGCCTAATCCATTATGTAATATAACAATTGCGAAAATAGTAGCACCAGTTTCTAAAATTCGATCACGGCTACCGCTAACAACAGCTGCAACGATTAAAACAATCGCAACTACTGATACTACAGGAAGGACATCTAAACTTTTCGCTACAATCGGTTTAAATACCATTTGAGCTACTACTCCTAAAATAATAGGAATTAACACAACTTGTACGACTGACATAAACATTGCCATAAATGAAACTGGTAACCACTCACTAGCTAATAAATAAATTAATGCAGGTGTTACTACAGGTGCTAATAGAGTTGTAATAGATGTAATCGTTACAGATAATGCCGTATTACCTTTTGCTAAAAACGTCATAACATTTGATGCAGTTCCACCTGGACAACAACCTACTAAAATTACACCGACAGCAATTTCTGGTGGAAGATTAAAGATTTTTGCTAAAGCAAATGCAAGTGAAGGCATGATGACAAACTGTGAAACAACACCAATGATTACTCCTTTAGGATATTTCAAAATCAATTTAAAATCTTCAAGCTTTAATGTCATACCCATACCGAACATAACGATACCTAACAAAATCGTGATGTAACCGCCAATCCATGTGAAATAATCAGGAATCCAAATTGCTAAACCTGCAGCGACTAAAACCCAAATCGCAAACGTATTGCCGGCAAATTTACCGATTTTTTGTAAAGTGTTCATGATGATGTTACTCCTTTTCTACTGAATGGTGAAATTCTAAATTAAAAAATTTCAAATAACAACAAAATTCTGAAAACTAAGAATAATAGCTGTTAATTAAGAATATTTCATTTCTAATGTAGAAATAGTGAAAAATAAAGATTGCGATTCTATTGTTTTATTAAGAAGATTTTTAAAAAAAAATTAATGGTTTGTTAGTTAACATATTACGTTAAATGTGGCAAGGTTATGATACTTAAACAATGATTTAAACTTGATTATTGTATCTTCAGGTAACTTTTGATATACTTTTACTTGTTGTGAAGTTTCAATTTCAGGAGGTGGAGTATATGCATACAGTATTGTTAATACTACTGATTATCGTGAGCGTTGCTTTAATAGCAATCGTATTATTACAATCAGGTAAAAGCGCGGGATTATCAGGTGCCATCTCAGGTGGAGCTGAACAACTTTTCGGTAAGCAGAAAGCAAGAGGTATGGATTTAGTCCTACATAGAATCACAATTGTACTTGCTGTTTTGTTCTTTATCTTAGCTTTAGCTATTGTGAAATTATAATTTGATAAAAAATGAAAGCCTAGCCGAGCATGGTTAGGCTTTTTATTATACAATAATATAGAATTAGAATGCAGATACTGTATACATAAGAAATTAATGGAGGAACTTACAATGCAAAAGGCAGAACTAAAACCATTTTTCTTTAAAGCAGGGAATCGGGCAGTGTTATTACTTCATGGATTTACTGGCAGTTCTTCTGATGTTCGAATGCTCGGTCGATTTCTTGAAAAGAATGGCTACACTTGTCATGCACCACATTACAAAGGGCATGGCGTACCGCCGGAAGAACTAATCGAAACCTCTCCTGAAGAGTGGTGGGAAGATGTTCTGCAAGGATATCAAACGTTAAAGGATGCTGGCTATGAAGAAATAGCAGTTGCAGGTCTTTCATTAGGCGGCGTTTTTTCTTTAAAACTAAGTACATTAAAACCATTAAAGGGCATTGTGACAATGTGTTCTCCTATGACGATGAGAACAACAGATAAAATGTTCGAAGGTGTACTGAAATATGCTAAGGACTATAAACGTTTTGAAGGGAAAAAGGATGATGAAATCGAACATGAAGTAGAAGCAATCCGATTAAAAGGAATGCCGTCCTTATCCGAATTGCAGCAATTAGTTGTAGATGTTCGTGGAGAACTTGACATGGTTTATGCCCCTTTATTAGTCGTTCAATCGAAAAATGATGAAATTATTGACCCGAATTCTGCTCATATTATTTATGACGAAGTGGAATCCTTAAGAAAAGAATTATTATGGTTTGAACATTCTGGGCATGTCATTACGTTAGATAAAGAAAAAGAACAATTGCATGAAGCTGTTTTAAAATTTTTAGAATCGCTGGATTGGGAAGTTTAAAACTGTTAATGACCAGCATCCGATTAAGGGTTGAGTCTTAGGCACAAACAATTGGGCGTTTTCACTGCCGTACAGCTAAAGGACGCTTACGGTTTTCTTATAGTATCGCAAAAAGGAGGGAAATTATATGAGTCAAAATGAAGAATTACAACAGCGTATATTAAATCTGCTGAAACAAGATGATTATAAGCCGCTTAAAGTTGATGAAATAGAAGATGTGTTACAACTAGAGGACGCTGATGAGTTTAAAGAATTAGTTAAAACATTGGTAAGAATGGAAGACGCAGGTTTAGTTGTGCGCTCTCGCTCGAATCGCTACGGTTTACCTGAACGTATGAATTTAATGCGTGGTAAATTTATCGGCCATGCAAAAGGCTTTGGATTTGTAACACCAGAAGAAGAGGGAATGGATGATATTTTTATTCCCCCCCATGAAATAAATGGTGCGTTAAATGGCGATACCGTGTTAATACGTGTATTAAAAGAGTCATCGGGCGACCGCCGAGAAGGTACTGTTACGAAAGTTATTGAGCGCAGCAAAACGACTTTTGTTGGTACATATCAAGCAAACAGAGGCTTCGGTTTTGTCGTACCTGATGATAAAAAACTAAATATGGATATTTTTGTTGCGAAAGAAGATGCATTAGGTGCAGTTGATGGACATAAAGTTGTGGTTGAAATCGTCAACTGGCCGGATGATATCAAGTCTGCAACGGGAATCATTACGAAAATTTTAGGCCATAAAAACGACCCAGGTGTAGATATTTTATCCATTCTTTATAAACACGACATTCCACCAGAGTTTCCGCAGGAAGTCGTGGAGGCTGCAGGTGAAGTGCCAGATGAAATTACGGAGCAGGATTTAGTTGGCCGCCGTGATTTGCGCAATGAAGTCATTGTGACAATCGATGGCGCCGATGCTAAAGACTTGGACGATGCCGTTACAGTAACAAAAAATGAGGATGGAACATATAAACTAGGCGTTCATATTGCAGACGTCAGCTATTATGTGACAGAAGGCTCAATCATTGATACAGAAGCCTATGAGCGAGCAACGAGTGTTTACTTAACTGACCGTGTAATTCCAATGATTCCACATCGGTTGTCAAACGGTATTTGTTCGTTAAATCCGCAAGTAGATCGTTTAACACTTTCCTGTGAAATGATTATTGACCAAAATGGACAAGTGATTGAACATGAAATTTTCCAAAGTGTCATTAAAACGACGGAACGTATGACGTACTCTGATGTTTATAAAATTTTAGAGCATCAGGATGAGGAATTAATGAAACGGTATGAGCCGCTTGTGCCGATGTTTAAGGATATGGCGGACCTTGCTGAAATTTTACGTAAAAAACGTATGGATCGCGGTGCCATCGACTTTGACTTTAAAGAGTCGAAAGTGTTAGTAGATCAAGATGGCTGGCCAACAGATATCGTTTTACGTGAGCGTACTGTATCAGAGCGTCTAATTGAAGAGTTTATGTTAGCTGCCAACGAAACAGTGGCAGAACATTTCCATTGGATGCAAGTACCGTTTATTTATCGTATCCACGAAGATCCAAAGCCAGAAAAGCTGCAACGCTTCTTTGAATTTGTAACGAATTTTGGATTAGTTGTAAAAGGTACAGGGAATTCCGTACATCCAAAGGCGTTGCAGGAAATTATTGCTGCTATTGAAGGAATGCCAGAAGAGCCGGTTATCTCGACAATGTTGCTACGTTCCATGCAGCAAGCGAAATATTACCCAGAATCAATCGGGCATTTTGGATTGTCTACTGATTTCTATACGCACTTCACATCACCAATTCGACGTTACCCAGACTTAATCGTTCACCGATTAATACGTACGTATTTAATTGAGGGTGATGTGTCGAAGGAAACGACATTTAAATGGGCACAAGCAATGGATGAAATTGCAGATCACACATCTGAGCGTGAACGACGTGCAGTTGATGCTGAACGGGATACAGATGCATTGAAAAAAGCCCAATATATGTCTGATAAAATTGGCGAAGAATTCGAAGGGATTGTATCTTCCATTACGAACTTCGGTATTTTCGTCGAACTAGCTAACACGGTTGAAGGACTTGTCCATATTAGCAATATGACCGACGACTATTACCATTTTGATGATCGACAAATGATTATGATTGGTGAGCATACAAATCGTCAATTCCGCATTGGAGATGAAGTGAAGGTTCGCGTAGCTAACGTTGTCATTGAAGAATCTTCCGTCGATTTTGAAATTGTCGGCATGGTCAAACAATTTGCTGGCCGCACTCGAAAAGCAGCACCTAAAGTAATTCATGCAGGCAAAAAAGGTGAAGGCGGCTCTGGAAGAGGAGATCGCCGTGGCAAGAAGGATGAAGGGAATCACGGTAGAAAAGGTGAAGGTGGTTCAGCAAGAGGCAATCACCGTGGAAAAGGCCGCGACGAAAAAGAAGGCTCACGCGGTGGCAATGGCGGCCGCAAAGTAAAACAAAAACAGAAGTTTTACGAGGGTGTCGCTAAAAAATCGAAAAAGAAAAAATCGAAGAAACGATAATATTGTTGGAGGGCTAGCTGTAATGGGCTAGCCCTAAAAACTGTTGGAAAATGATGAGGTTGCTTCTAATTTCGGGTTGAGACTAAGAAATTAGAGGCATCTCCTTGGCAATTGTGCGGTTTAAATGTATTATTTTCTAATAGAGCTTTTGTTGTGAGATTGTGAGGTGTTTGCTGTGGCAAAAGGAACTGGGAAAGTATTAGCCCAAAATAAAAAAGCAGGCCATGATTACTTTATTGAAGAAACATTTGAAGCAGGAATGGTACTGCAAGGAACTGAAATTAAATCAATCCGAGCTGGCAAAGTGCAGCTAAAGGATTCATTCGTTCGTATTCGAAATGGTGAAGCATGGATTTCAAATATGCACATTAGTCCATACGAGCAAGGAAATCGTTTTAATCATGACCCGCTGCGTACTCGTAAATTACTCCTACATAAAAAGCAACTTGGCGAATTAGTCGGTCGTACAAAACAAGATGGCTACACAATTGTGCCACTAAAAATCTATATTAAAGATGGCTATGCAAAACTGTTAATCGGTGTAGGTAAAGGTAAAAAGAATTACGATAAGCGCGATGACTTGAAGAAGAAAGAAGCGAAACGTGAAATGGAACGTGTGTTTAAGGCGAAGAATCAGTTTTAGAGATTCGCTTTTCTACAGGACTTTGGTTAATTAAGGGACTGTAGGAATAAAGAGATGTGTTGAAGTTTTCCTATAATTATCTTATAATAAGATTACAAATTGCCAGTGCATTAAGGCACAAGCTTATAACGCCTTTTCCCGTATGTGTGTAAACACATCTCCTTATTATAATAGGGGGACGTTACGGATTCGACAGGGATGGTTCAAGCTTGAGCTGCGCGTCGGAGGTCTCGGCTCCGTCATCAACGGAAGTTATATAATAACTGGCAAACAACAAAATTTAGCTTACGCAGCTTAGTCTCGTAGCGCTCCGCCTCTCTATCGCCCATGTAGAGAACGTGGGGCTCAACTTTAGTGGGATACGGTTAGTGGTGCCGCTTGAGTCACTGACAAGAGATTTCCAAGCTAGCGTGCAGGACGCCTGTTTGTCGGCATAATGACACGCAAATTGCAAGTAGACAAACTACACGCGTAGAAGCTTGAGTATTGGAGTTTCTGGACGCGGGTTCGACTCCCGCCGTCTCCATACATAAATGGCTACAAACGTAGTCATATCAACGTTTTTAAGACTAGGGATATTGAACGGGAGTTGAACTCTTGGACAATATCCTTTTTCTTATCCCTAATGTCTGAGGAGGTACATATGGAATCTAAAATTACTTTTAAATTTTTTTTAAGTGTCTATTTGAGAAATTATTTTATCCCAACTTTTTTAATAATATTAGTAATTAATTCACTTTCTAATTGGTATCCGAAGATTTTTAGTTTTGAAAATGCATTTTTTAAATATAGTTGTATATTAATAGCTACTTATATACTTTATTCTACTTATAAAATTGCAAGTCATGTAGTAAATAATGTTAATTTTAAAAGTAAATTATGGGATTTGAAAAGAGTTTCTAATGGAGAAGTAAGGCTACTATCCATATATAACGATTACAACAATTATATAGAAGAAAATAAACTTCGATTGGATATCTATAAAAGTTTTAGTCCAATCCCAATAGTAGTATTTTCATTAGGTATACTAATAAAATGGGATTTTAAAAAATTAAGCCTACACTTTGAAAATATTTTAAATTTTAAACTAGAACTTAACACTATTATTGGAGGAGTCATATTATTACTAGGGATTTGGTATATTATTTCATATAGAAAATGTTGGGCATATCATAAGAATTTATTGAGAAGATATGCAGAGGTAAAAACAACATACGAGAGCTTAAAAATAAAAGAAAGTAATAAGAGCTAACGGTTCAAAGACCTTCTAATAAAACATATTGGGAGGTTTTTTCTATGGCAAATAGAAAGCGAAAACATGGAGTATTCGCGGTAAATGATGATGTAGTAGTTTTATCAAATGCTAAAGAAGAAAGAGTGGATTGTACGCACAGTATTTAATCAAATGCGAATTGCTGGTAATAGACCGCGTACGATTGAAAGTTATGAGTATATTTTTAAACAGTTTGTAGAGGTATGTCGCATTGAATATGTGAGGATATTAACTTAGATAAGCTTTATCATTATTTAGATGTATTACAAGCTTCTGCATGACGATGAATCAATAGATAACCTTCATCTTCAAGATTTCTCAATAACGAGCGATTAACTTGCAACTCTGGAAAATGATTAAGTGCAACCCACTTGTTTAACTCTTTTGCACGGAGTAACACACGTTTAACAGCGTTATTCATCTTTCTCACCTCCTTTCAATGATTGCGTTCCTCTCACTATGCATGTCGTCTCTGTAAAATAAAAAAGCCGTCATCCATCCAAGAAGGACTGATAATGACTTTGTATAGTGGGGGGCATGAAACGGTAGGGTACCCCTCTTCGTATATAAAACGTGGTGCTGATAGAAAATTTATTATTTTTTAGCTGCTATGATTTTTATAAAGACTCTAATCTTCTGTTAACTGGATAGCTATTCATGTATAGTGAGCACAACAATAGTATCGATTTTGAATGTTAGGAAAAATGCTTATGTTTAATTGACGGAAAAGTTAAAGGAAGCTGTATAATAGAAGCAGATATATTTCCAAGCTAACTTGTTGCTGATAACGCAACAAATCGCTTGTGAATGGAGGTATGAATTTGATGAGTGGTTTATCTGAATCAGCTAACGAAAAAATTATAAAGAGCAAGAAACGTGTTCAAAATCATGGGGAAGTATTCACGCCTCAAAGAATCGTCAAACAGATGCTAGACTTGCCTTCTATCCACGAAGCTTGTCAGAATGTAACAGCTACTTTTCTAGAGCCTGCTGCAGGAGAAGGGGTCTTCCTAGTTGAAGTATTAAACAGAAAGATGAAAATGGTTTCAGATAATTACGGAGATGATTTAACGCGTTTTGAAAATTATTCATTGTTAGCACTGTCGACTTTATATGGTGTCGAGTTACTAGAAGACAATGCCCAACGATGCGTCATGCATATGTATCAAGTCTATTATGAAGCGTACATACAGCAAGCCTTGCAACATGAATCAAAAGTAAAAAGTAACGTTTTAAACAGTGCCAAACTGATTATTTCCAAAAATATAGCACAGGGAAATTACCTAACGAAGTTATCAACGAATGGCAATCCAATTGTTTTTAGTGAATGGAAGCCAATCGATCTTCGCAATAACACAAAGACAATTAAAGTACAGCGAACTGAGTATACGATTCACGACATTCTAAAGGGTGTTGAAAAGGAAATTGGCGAGACATCCATTCATTCTGAAAAAGAAGTACAACTTGATCTGTTTGATTTGTATGATGATTTAAATATTGTTGAGACAACGAAGAAACGACTGAAATATGTTCCTGTAAAAATCTCGGATGTTTGCTTGGAAGAAATGGAGGAAGTTGAAGTAGATGAATAGAACAATGATTAAACCTTATGAGGAATTGGATTTAAAGATTTATGCTTACACGTTACCTGAAGTGCCTACCCATGATGGCTATATTAAAATTGGTGAAACCAATAGACAAGTTAAAGATCGGATTTCTGAACAGACAAGCACAGCGGGGCTGAAACCAGTAATTCTTTTTGAAAAGATTGCAAAAAAGTCTGACGGTGAATGGTTTCGTGATTATGAACTCCATCAATATCTTCAGCTGAATGGGATTCCTAAAAAGGATTTTAATGGTCGTGCTAATGAATGGTTCTTTTTTAATGGAACACCCGAAAAGGCAGAAGTTTTAACAGACAAGTTTATCAATCGTGATTACGATGAAATTCAAATAGATGCAGACCGCTCAGATTACAAACTTCGATATGAGCAAAGCAAAGCGGTTCAGCAAACACTTGATTACTATCAAAGTGGACAAGAACCAAAGGAATTTCTTTGGAATGCAAAACCTCGCTTTGGAAAAACACTTACTTCTTACGATTTCGTCAGAAAGATTAAGGCAACCAATGTACTGATTGTAACGAATCGACCTGCCATTGCAAACTCATGGTTTGATGATTTTAAGAAATTTATAGCATGGCAAGAACCAGCAATGAAATTTGTTTCAGAAACGGACACCTTGAAAAATAAGGCAATGTCACGTGACGAGTTCCTTAATTTTATCAATTCAACAGAGCATGCAAATCCTTCACAAGTGACCTTCATCTCACTTCAGGACTTGAAAGGTGCTAAGTTTGCTGGTGGTGTCCACGAAAAACTGAAATGGGTTGGTCAATTGGAATGGGATTTACTCATAATTGATGAAGCACATGAAGGTGTTGATACTGCGAAAACGGACGTTGCGTTTGATAAAATCAATAGAAAATTCACCTTACATTTGTCAGGTACTCCCTTTAAAGCAATAGCAAACAATAAATTTAACGAAGACCAAATTTTCAACTGGTCGTATCTGGATGAACAAGAGGCGAAGCTCAGTTGGGACTATACAACCGGAAGCAATCCTTATGAAAAATTGCCAACACTCAGTTTATTTACATACCAAATGAGTAAGATGATTGAAGAGCGAGTGTCGAAAGGTTTAACACTAGAGGATGATAAAAATGTTGATTTCGCCTTTGACCTAAACGAGTTCTTTAAGGCGAATGATGATGGAAAGTTTGAACATGAAGAAAGCGTTAAAAAATTTCTTGATAACTTAACTTCAGGGAAATTTCCATTTTCGTCAGATCAACTGAGAAATGAGCTAAACCATACGTTTTGGTTACTACCTCGTGTGAATTCAGCAAAAGCGCTAGAAAAGTTGTTAAAATCACATCCTATCTTTAAGGAATATAAAATTATTTTAGCAGCTGGTGACGGTGTAAGTGTTGACATAGACAAAAACCTTGAAGAAGAAGGAAAAGATTATACAAAAAATGAGAAAAGCTTCCAAAAAGTGAAAAAAGCAATTTCTGAAAATGATAAAACGATTACTCTATCAGTAGGTCAACTTACGACTGGTGTTACTATCCCTGAATGGTCTGCTGTGCTCATGTTGAACAACATTAAGTCACCAAGTCTGTATTTCCAAGCAGCTTTCCGTGCTCAAAATCCTTATGAGTTTGTTCGTGATGGTGTGCTGTATCGAAAAGAAAATGCCTATATTTTCGATTTCGCACCAGAACGGACACTTGTACTCTTTGATGAATTTGCCAATAACTTAACAAGGGGCAGTTCAAAGACAGGTGAGGAACGGAAGCAGAAGATTAAAAAGCTACTGAACTTCTTTCCTGTCATTGGTGAAGATGATGAAGGGAACATGCATGAGTTAGATGCAGCGGAAGTTCTAACGATTCCAACAAAAATTACATCAACAGAAGTTGTCAAACGAGGGTTTATGAGTAATCTGCTATTTGCTAATATTGCAGGTATATTTGGCGGAAATTCACCGTTTAAGGAAATCCTCGATAAGATTAAACCAGAAAAGAATCAGCGTTTAATAGACAGAAGAGAAGTTAATGTAACTACTCCAATGATTGATGATGATGGCAATATTGATGTACCTACAGACATCGTTATTAACCAAACGAAAGAACTTTTTGGAGATGCCATCTATCAAGTAATCGAAAAAACAGATATTCTTGAAATACCCGAAGTCACAACTATTACAACAGAAATTAAAGATTCACTAGAGAATGGTTTCAGTAAATTGAAAGAAACCTTCAACTTGAATAAATCTCAAACAGACAAAGCCAAAACAGAGGTCACTTCAGCGATTAAAGATGTTGTTCAAAAAAATGTGGAAACCTACCAAAATCAAGTTCGAGAAATAGAACTTGACTACACAGAACAAATTCAAACTGCCGAAAAAGTGCAGGATAACTTGAAGGTAGAGCAACTTAAATCAGAACTTGTACAGAAAAAAATGGAAGCCAACCAATCATTTACAGAGAAAATAAATACTGAGGTTAGCACAACGGTTGAAACCGTTGTTGAAAATCAAATTGTCAAAGTGGAAGAAAAAAAGAAAAAAACGACCGAAGATGATGTCCGAGATCATTTGCGTGGATTTGCTCGAACGATTCCAGCCTTTCTCATGGCATACGGTGATGAAGAAACGAAGCTTGCCACATTTGAAAAGAACATTGATGAAATAACATTTGAAGAATTAACGAGCATTACTGTGGATGAATTTAAGAAACTACGTGATGGTTTCGACTATATAGACGATGAGGGAAATAACCGTAAAGTACATGGCTTATTCAATGAAGTCGTGTTTAACGCGAGTATTAAAGAATTTTTCCAAACAAAGAAACGATTATCCAATTATTTCGATGATACACTGATAGAAGATATTTTCGATTATATTCCGCCTCAACAAACAAACCAAATTTTCACACCAAGAAGAGTCGTGAAGTTGATGGTTGATTTAATTGAAAAGAATAATCCTACTATTTTCAGTAACTACAATGCGAAATTCATTGATTTATATACGAAAAGCGGCTTGTATATTACAGAAATTGTGAAGCGTCTGAACGAAGGGTTGAAAGTGCAAATTCCAGATGCTGTAGAGCGAATGCAATAGATTTTGGAAAAACAGGTGTATGCATGTGCACCAAGCAACATCATCTACAACATCGTGAAAAATTATATTTTTGCGGATTTTCAAAACATTACAACGAACAATATTGTTGAGTGTGATTTAACAGAGTCTGCAAAAAATGGCGAAGCAAAAGAGAAACTAAGAGAAGTATTTGGAGGTGAAGATTTGAAATTTGACGTTATTATAGGAAATCCACCTTATCAAGAAATGGACGGTGGTGCACAAGCAAGTGCTAGCCCAATCTACCACCATTTCGTTCGTTTAGCCAAAGAACTTGAACCAGGACTTATCTCATTTATCATGCCGACACGTTGGTATGCTGGTGGAAAAGGTCTCGACGATTTCCGAGACGAAATGTTAAATGATATTCATATTCGAGAACTACATGACTGGCTAACACCTGAAGATATTTTCCCGCATACTAACATTCGCGGGGGAGTCTGTTACTTCTTGTGGGATAAAGACTATGACAACAACTAGAACCTAACACGAGTTGTATCTTATGAAAACAATAAAGTAATTAGTGATTTGAATAGAACACTTAAATATAAGGATTCTAGTATCCTTGTTAGAGATTCAAAAGCATTATCGATTTTAGAACATACTTACATTGATGATCGAAATAGTCTAATGGAATATGTTTCAGCTCGTAATCCATTTGGTTTTGCAACAAATTTTACAAAAGATGCTAAGTTTAAAAATGACAGCACTTCAATGTCATCTCCTATTAAATGTTACGCAAATAAGGGGATAGTTGGATATATTGAAGAAAATGAAATCAAAAAAAACACAGAATGGATAAACAAATGGAAAGTTTTAACTCCTTATTCGAATAATATAGGCACGGAGTTAAGTGATGATAATTTAAATACAGTGATAGCTGAAACAAATGCAATTTGTACTGAAACATATTTAGTAATAGGAGCAGATTTAGACTTAGATGAAACTGCAGCACAAAATTTAGCAAAATATATGAAAACAAAGTTTGTTCGTTTTTTGCACGGCTTAGCTAAAAATAGTCAGCATGGTACTAGAAATACGTATAGATTTGTTCCTGTGCAAGACTTTTCTAATAGTTCTGATATTGATTGGTCAGTTTCAGTTCAAGAAGTAGATAAACAGTTGTATGAAAAATATGGTTTATCAGGTGATGAAATCGCCCATATTGAAACAAGAATCAAAGCAATGTAAGTTGCAGATATGATGGAGAAGCACGTCAATATGGCGTGCTTTTTTCTATATATCTTGTATTACAAATGAAAATGTTGAATTATTATTACCTATTACACTAATTATTAGGATTATAATCGAATTCACAGAATTCAGAACAAAAAGAAGAATTACCTTCCACTGGTTCACCACACCAAGTTCTTGAGTTTTTTCTTGATAATGCATACTAACTTTCTCTCAAATATTTTACTTAAATATATAATTAAGAGGTTAAATTCAAATACGGTGACTTTTGGAAGGTATTTGTATTATTATGTCGAATAAGTAAATGAAAAGTAGATATTTATTGTCTTCTCACAATTAAAAATTACATTAGAATATTTGGAGGGAATTTTTTGGATATTATTCATAGAGAAAAAAGTAATATAAAAGAAGCTTTCGAGTCAATATTAAGAGCGGACTATGTATCAATCGATGGTTTTGATCAATTAGAGAAACTTGAAAACTACTATATAGATACATTTAATAATCTTGGTTTACTTTTACAAAGACAGGATAATTACATATCTGGTAGACGTGGAACCGGAAAAACAACTGTTTTGATGAGAGGTTACTACGAATGTTTAAAGACTATTTCTCCAAAATTAAAAGGAAAAGAGACTGATTTTGGTGAAAAGAAAATACTGCCTATTTATATTGACCTAACAAGTTGTAATGATTTATTTAGTACAGAGGATCGTTTGGATTTACTAGAGATCCATTTTATACGACAAATTATAGCTAATTTGAAAGTCCAGTTAGATGCAATGTTTGATGAAAAGCATTTAATTGTCTTTAAAAAAGAAAATCCTGCATTAGATGATCTAGATTATATAGAAAAAATTTTAATTGAAGGGTTGAAAATAGGACAATCAAAAAATAATAGTGTTCAAACTACCGTTACAGATCAACATGAATCAAGTGTCGGCGGGAATTTAGGATTAAATAAAGCTACTCTAAATGCAAATTTAAAAGAGAGTTCTAGTTATAGCCATCAAAAAGAGTATACAGAATTAAGAGGTATAAACATCCAAGAATTTCTGAAAAAAATAAATGATATTAAAAAGAAAGCTGAGATAGATTCAATTTTTGTATTTTTAGATGAATTCTCTGATTTAGATACGAATTCTCAGTTGAAATTATCTTCTATAATAAAGAGCTTGTTAGGAAATAAAATTAATATGTTCTTTAAAATAGGCGTTATTACAGATAGATTTTTATTTGGAGAAAAGATTATATTAGGAAGAGATTTATATCCAATTTATTTAGACTTACATGATGTAGTTGAAAAATTGGATGGAGTGGTTAGCACTTTAAAACATCTTGAAACACACATTGCAATATTAATTGAAAAACGTTTAAGTACATTTTGTTCAGGGATAACTTATAGTAATATATTTGATGTAAAAAAAGATATATTATGTCATAGATTGGCCAGAGCTACTTTAGGAGTTACAAGAACACTGGGGTGGATATTACAAAATGCTTGGACGCAATGTCTTCATGAAGATGGAACTATTGGTAAAATAAAAATGCAAAACATTAACTTTGGTATTAGAAGTGCAAGAAAAATGCACTTTAAGCAATTCCAGGGAAGCGTTAAAGGTAAATTAATACCAGGTTATTATATGGATATGTGGGATAAAATCCTTGATAAAGCGAATAAAGAGAAAAATAAACATCCTGATAGACCCGCTAGCCATATACTATTAGATCCAATTAGGAAAGACTATATGAATGTTTTCTGTGAAAACTTTTTATTGCACTTTTTAGAAGAAGGTAGGTCATCAAAAGCCGGAGGTAATTATAATTTATATGCTATAGATTATGATATCTGTACAGACTTCAACATAAAATATGCTGAAGAAAAAGATGAATTTACTGCAATTAGATTTATTTATGATAGTGTTCTAAGTGAATTTGATCCATATTTTATTAAGGATAAAATCAAAAGTTATAAATGCCCTAAATGTGGATTAATTTATGAAGAAAGTGAAGTTGCACATGTTAAAGTAAAAAGATGCCATGACGATGATGAAAAACTTATAGAAATAATTCATAAAGAAGCCCCAATAACTAGAGGGAATTTTGTTGAGGTAGAAACCAAAATATTAGGACTTATAAATGATTTAAGTGAAGATGAGGCAATGAGCGCCCAGGAAATCGCCGATGTAGTAGGTTGTAGTAGACATAAGGTTTCTAACTGGGGATCTAAAGTTTTAGCGAAGCAAAATTTAATTCAGATAAAAGTAATGAATAATAAAAATTATTATTATTCTAATAATATTTAGTGTACCTATTGCTATAAGATACAAGAGTCGAATATTATTACGAATTACTAGCTATGTTACCCAAACATAACTAGTAAATATTAAAACTATAAATGACCCCAATTTTGGCCCCAAACTGACTGCAAATAGGGAAATTTGTTGGGCAAATGGAACTTAATAAAATGTGATTAAAGTGGGTTAAGACGGACTTTTCGGAAGATAGAAACATCCAGGAATTAGGGGTATAAAAGCTAATTACAACTAAAATCATGTTCCTTTGAATTAGATTTACAATACTAATAAGTTCGGATAATATTAATTAACAAAAAGGGAATGTAAACAATTGAAATTTATTATTTGCATCAGAATTAATTTTCAGAAAACACCTTGCCCCTGCAAAGTTGTTTTTAACGCTTTTTATAAAATTTAGCCTGTTTTGTAGTTAGTTTCTTTGAAAATAAGTAAAAACCCCTTGTAAACCTTGCTGTAACATCATTCTTTGGAATGGTGGTTCGACTCCCGCCGTCTCAATAATTTATTTCATTGAGTGTCAAAACCCTTGATATATAAGGGTTTTGGCATTTTTTCATTATCATACTTAATTGTAGCTCCTGCTTCAAAAAGTAATGAACAATGAGTATATGGCGTAACCCATGAGTTGTAATTGACTCAAGGTTGTATTTATCTAATTAAGCTTTAACCAACCGTACGTTTTAATTGGCTCATGTAAGTCATTATTTGTATTAGGAAGTTGAGGAATCTGTATCGCGGGTCACCATTACTGAATATTAATTTTTTAGAGTCCATGATATTAAAACATAGCTTTAAATACGCTATTGTCTGGATTTTTCTCCACTCTACTAAAATATTTGCAGTTAGTTTAATTGTACGTAGAAGTTCTGTTTTGTGGGCTTTAAATACAGTCTAGAATTTTTCCCTCGACCAACAGCTTTATCTATTGTGAGTGTATTTTCTACTAAATTTAAGTCTTGCCAAGTCAGTGCTAATGCTTCACTTTTACTCATGCCTGTAAATGCTAATAACCGTGATAGTACATAGGCTTTATAAGGTAATAATTTTTCACATTAGGATAAAAAGTAACTCTTCACGAATGTAATAGTTTTCAGGTTTTTCATCTTCCGTTGAGTATTTAGATTTTCTCTTTGTTTCAACATAGGTAAAAGGATTTGTCTGAATTAAATCATGCCTTATGGCGAAATCTAACACTATAGCAGCGTACACTTTAATTGTTTGTGCTTTGGAAAGCTTCGACGCCCATTTAACAAAGTGTTTTTGACAGTTAGCAAGGGTGATTTTTTCGATTTTAAAATCACTCATAGCTGGCAGGATATGATATTTAAAATATTCAACTGTTTTAACAAATGTATTTTCCTTAACAGTTTTTTCATACTAAGCAATCTAAAGGTCATAAATTTGCTGATAGGTTTCTAGGATTGCTTGTTTATAAGTCCCATCAGATACTTCAACTATGATACGTGCTAATGCTAATTCAGCTACGACTTTACTTTTAAATCCTCTTTTAGTCATTTTTTTAGCTTTCTTGGGAGTTAATCTACAGCTAAAGCCTGAAATTTGTAGTAAGTTTTACCATCATTCTTTTTATAGCTTGTGATTGGGTTCGATTTTTTACTAGCCCTTAAGGTTTCCTCGTAATATTGTTTGCGGGGGCAAGATATAAAAGGAGAGGATAAACCTCTTTGAACTGAACCCCGAATAGTGGACACTTTAAAAAAAGAGGACCTATTCGGGGTTTTTCTATTTTCATCACTAGAAAACCCCGTTATACTAACCATACGATTTAGGAACGGGAGAACACTATGAGTAAAATAATTTTTAACGAACATCAACGCAGACAAATTGAAG
>JAEXYZ010000038.1 GCA_023405135.1 Bacillota bacterium
GGATATTTTTAAAAATTGATTGGAGTGAAGGGGCGACTCCTGCGGGAACAGCCCGAGACTCGAGACCCCACAGGAGCGTAGCGACGAGGAGGCGCAGGGCCAGCCCTGGATGCGCGTCCCCGGAACGGAAATCAATTTTATTAATGTCAAAAAAACATCATTTTCTTGATAAGAAAAATGATGTTTTTTAGTTTTGTCCCAGCCTCTTTTAATTTTATTCGATATATCATTTTTTGGTTAGATGACGAATTCTTTAAATAAATTCACTTAACTCTTCCACACAGTATGTAGGTTTCAGTTCTTTCTGAAGTACGGTTTCCGTATTAACTACCCCAGTATTGACATGGATTGTATCACAACCAAAACGAATACCACAAAGTATATCAGTATCATAATTGTCACCAATCATCACCATTTCTTCTTTTACAAAACCATACTCATCTTGTATTACTTCTAGCATAACTGGTGATGGTTTCCCAATAAAAATAGGTTCTGCTGAAGCTACATTTGCTACGAGTCGGACAAATGAACCATTGCCTGGCACGAATCCAACTTCAGATGGAAACTTAATATCTTCATTTGTTCCAATTAATTTTGCTCCATTTTGAACTGCAAGAGAAGCTCTAGCTAATTTCATATAATCGATTTTCCGATCAATGCCCATTACAACAACATCTGGCTGTTCCTCCTGTGGGGCCATTTCAATCCCTTCAGCATCCAATGCATAGCGTAATCCATCTGAACCAATCATATGGATTTTGGCATTTTTAAAATGCTGTGAAACAAATTTTGCAGTAGCTAATGCACTCGAATAAATTCGTTTTGTTGGAACTTCTAATCCGATATTTGCTAAAGCCTCTTGTAATTGCACAGGTGTTTTTGAGGAATTGTTTGTCACTAAAAAATAATCGATTTTCTGCTGTTGTAACTTTTGAATGAAACGAACAGCAGATTCAATTCCTTCTTTCCCACGATATACTGTACCGTCCAAATCAAAACAATATGCTTTATACTGTTTCATTACTCATTCTCCGGTAAAAATGCAGAAACTGGACCAAGCTCATTTTCCAAATAATTTCTTACTAAGTCAGGGAATTGCTTGATAGCCTCCAAACCTGCTTGTAATACGTTTAAAACTTGTTCATTATCAACTTGAACAAATTCTCTTACTAACATTTTACGTAAGCCTACAACGTCTTTTAATGGCTTTTCCATCTCTGTTGTAATGACCTTTTCGTCAATTAGAATATCAATTATGTCATCATAGCTTCCTGGATCACGCATAATGAAGCCATCGATAATTAAATTCCCTACATCCATCATTGATTCCATCACATTATGACCGATTCTTTGTAAAGCTAATTTTGAAATATCATCTTTTAGCCAATTATTTTCATTTTCGAAAATTGTTAATAGCTCTTCTAAATGTTTTAATGTGATGACAATTTTATTACGATCTACAAAATACATAGATAGTCCCCCATTCGAATCTTTAAAAGTTGATAGTCGTTTCTTTTCTATAGTAACATATTCTATAGAATTGGAAGGAGTACGAAACAAAATGGAACGTTTTTTCTTATATGATGATGTTGAAGATACAAAAACGAGATTTGTAAGCTTTACAGGTAAAAGGTTGCGTTATGATTTGGCAATCATGCAATCATCTCGCTTTTTCGGTAAAGTACTAGTTTTAGATATGCAGTTTGGACGTTTTGCTATTATCGGACCTGATGATTTAGACGAGCCTGGATACCTTGAATCAATCTTTAATAAAACAGATGAAGAAGCAGAAGATTTACGAGAATATTTAACTGAATTATTGGCCTAAACAAAAAAAACAATCGCCCAGCTAAGCTCCATGATACTAGAAACTTAACGTCTTGCTCCTACGACTAATTATCGCAATTGAGAAGCGAAGATGTGCTCTCCACTGGCTTGGTTTAGGATCACGGGGACTTTTTTATAGTTTCTTAACGACATTAAAAATGCCATGATGCTTTGGAAGTAAAACATCATGGCATTTTTTTATTGTTCAATCTTCTCAGCTTCTTGCTCGATTAAGTCGCCTTCTATTTTTACTGATGATTCAACTTGCTTTGGAGCTTTTCCTGTTTTACGAAGAATAAAATAGGCACAGCCGAAATTACAATACTCAAATAAATAATCTTCAAATGTACTAATTTTCGTATCGAATGTTGCTTTTTGATTTCTATCGTCAAAGAACCCTTTTAAGCGCAGTTGACCATAGCCCCAGTCACCTACGATATAATCATATTTTGCTAATATATCGGAATAGCGTGCTAAAAATGCATCCTCATTAAATCCATCTCGAACATTTTCAATAATTTCATACGCATAACCTTCTGCAATAATCAACGAAACTCCCCCTGTTCTATCTACATTTCTACTGTTAAGGAAGTAATGATTTATTTTACTTCTGCTTGGAGTTGTCTTGTCTTCGTTGCTTCATTTACTTGTTCGTCTGCATGATAACTACTACGTACTAAAGGCCCAGCTTCACAATGTTTAAAGCCTTTTTCCATTGCAATTTTACGAAGTTTTCCAAATTCTAAAGGCGTATAATATTTTTTAACCGGCAAATGTTTTTTAGTAGGCTGTAAATATTGCCCAATTGTCATTATATCAACATTGTTTGCTCTTAGATCGTCCATTACTTCTAAAATTTCATCCCATTCTTCACCTAAACCAATCATTAATGAAGATTTCGTTGGGATTTCCGGTTGCATTTCTTTTGCACGTCTTAAAAATTCTAAAGAACGATCATATTTTGCACGGGCACGAACTCTAGGAGTTAATCGTCGAACAGTTTCAATATTATGATTTAAAATATCTGGTTTTGCATCCATTAACATTTTTAAATTCTCTTCAACCCCACCAAGGTCTGAAGGTAGCACTTCAATTGATGTTTGAGGCGATTTTCGTCGAATTGCTTTTACAGTTTCTGCAAGTACACTTGCTCCTCCATCTTTCAAATCATCTCGTGCAACCATAGTAATAACAACATGTTTTAAATTCATAATTTCAACAGAATCAGCTACTCGTTCTGGTTCTGCTAAATCTAATTCGTTTGGTAAACCAGTTTTTACAGCACAAAAACGACAAGCACGTGTACAAACAGCACCAAGTATCATCATCGTCGCAGTTCTTCTTTCACCCCAGCATTCATGAATATTAGGGCAACGAGCTTCCTCACATACAGTGTGTAAGTTTTTTTCACGCATTAATTTTTTTAAGGCTTTGTATTCATCATTTGTATTTAACTTTATTTTTAACCATTCAGGTTTTCGTAAAATTTCATCTTTTTCTCTAGTAGGTTTACATGTCATTAATTTCAGCCCCTATCAATATACATACTGATGTCAATGTAACATATTCCTACAAGTGAAAACAACTAACTTACTTTATTTGTTTACTCTTTCGATATTCTATTATTGCTCATATGGAACTGGCACCTCAATCGATGGTTGTGCTCCATCCCCACCATTTGTATAAATATTTGGCACTTGGGATCTTACTAATCCTATAGCAACGGGAATTGTTTGTTCTACTGTTGTTTGCTTGCTTGCAAATGGAATAATAATTTGTACATTTACGTTTAGCTTGATACTCACTTCAATGAGCGCATTATTAATTCCAAATTCTTCAATTGAATTTGTAACTTCACTAGCTACGTTTCCAATAATATGAAAGCGAATCGGTACACGTGGTCCTAAATTTCCTAATAGCGGTAGATTCAGTGCCTGTGCTATTGGAACAAAAAATACAATTCCATCCCCTTTTTGTATTTCACTTACGTCATATTCAACATTTTCTAAATCCGGTAATTGTGTTAAATCACCTTGTTCTGCTAGTTCTAAATGCTCTTTTACAAGTGTTACTGTTTCAGCACGAACTTGATTAATAATTTCAGTATTAAACCGTGTTGTTAACATATAATCTGAGTTAGAAGGCAAATCCTCAATAATTTCATTGATATCTAAAACTTTCGAAGTCCTAGCACTAATAGCCTTACTTACTACATGAGAAGCAATTTTAAAGGTTTGTACTTCCGCATATTCTAAATACGTTGGCATTAAACGAGCATTTAAAATGTATAAAAACAACATTACAGCAATGACGAAGCTAGTAATAAATATGGAAAAACGATTTAACTTCCTACGACTTTTTGAATTATAAAACTTCATTCTTCTCGGACGACGAGAAAACAAAAAATCTCCTCCTGTTCCAACTTATGAACAAGAGGAGATATCTATTCGACATGACCTACATAATCTGTTTCTACTTTTTCGATCGTTACTTCAGGATGCTCAATTAAATTAAATAAATATGTAGTATTTAAAATCGTATTATTTTCTTCAAATATACGAATAAAGGGTAATTTAGGATTACTTAAATTTTGTTTAGCTACTACTCCACGGCGTCCATCTGATAGTAATACTATTGTTCCATTCGGATAGTGCACTATACTACGTTTAAATGCTTCAACTACACGCTTATCAAAAATAATACCACTACCAGCTTCGATAATCTCAATACCTTGAGAAGGAAGCATTTTCTCCCGATATACTCGTTTAGAGGTTACTGCATCAAAAACATCTGCTACAGCAATAATTTTTGCATATGGGTGAATATCTGCATCTACTAATCCTCGTGGATACCCACTTCCGTCTATTCTTTCATGATGTTGAAACGCACAATGGGCAACAAGAAGAGAAACCGTATGTAAGTTTCGTAAAATTTCGAAGCCATAACGGGCATGTTGTTTCATAATTTCATATTCTTCATCCGTTAAACGATCTTCTTTAAATAGGATGTCTGATGGTATTACTAGTTTTCCGACATCATGAAGCATTGCACCAATCCCAATTGTTCGCAATTCATCAGAAGAGTATCCTAATTCTTTACCTATAGCAATGGAATACAATGTAACTTGAAAAGAATGCTGATATAAATATTCATCATAAATTAAAGAGTCGGTTAAAACAGTCAAAACCTCATCGCTTTTAATGATCGTTGTAAGTAAATCATCAACAATCTGACCGATTACTTTTGACTGTTTATCTAAAACAAGAGAAGCTGCTTGACTAGTTAAACCTTTTACTTTCTTGAATGAATCTGTAATTTGCTTAACGGCCTTTGTTCTTACCTCTAGTGAAACAGATTCCTCAATGGCGATTCCACTCGAAATTTTATCTTCAATGTACAAATATTGAATTCCTAATTGCTTTAACCTACTAATAATTCCATCAGTTATAACAACATTTTTTTGCAATAAAGGAAGTCCCGCTTCATTCCAAATAGTCCTTCCACATACCATTTGTGCTTTTAGTGCATTAATTGAAATTAAACGCATATAACTGTTACCCCAATTCTAGTTCAATAACGACCCCATAAAATACCCGGATGTAAAATATTAAAGATTTTCATATATCTTGTCAATTAAAGGTTTTCTTACCATAGTCAATAAATATATCCCTTAAAAACATTGGTAAATAATACTTTTTCTTGGCATATTTAAAATTTGGAAAAAAATAACCGAATGTAAACATATCAAGAGTTGCTAGTTGATATGTCTTATCTAAATTTGCAATCTCTTGTCCTACAATTAATTCTCGCTTACTATTAACTGTGAACTCATAAGTTAGCATTTTTCCAAATATAGAACCTCTAAATCCTAACCCTTTAAGCTCTAATAACGGCCATTCTTCATTTTGTGCTTGTAAATAAACTTCTTTTAACTCTCTTCCTGTTAATTCGATTACACATAGATTGATTGGATGTGGGAGAATTTTATGAATATCATAATTTGTTATCGTCCCTTTTTTCAAACTATCAAGGAAAATACCTGCATTAAACATCGTGCAGTCAGCAGCAGTAAATTCAAGTACTGCTGCTGAAAACAATTTTGATAACTGAGAGTAATGGAACCATTCCTTATTGTAAAATTTTGCATTTTGAAAAATCGGCGTTTGAAGTAATTGTTTCCCTTTCTCAGAAATGTCCTCTAAAAACTTCCCCTCACCTTCAATTTCAGGAAGAAGTGCATTTTCAATAACATTTTCCTCTTTTTTAATAATCTTTTTTGTTTTATGATCAAATTGTAAAATTAAATGACCTGTATAATGACCGAATTTCCCACAACCCGTTAAAAGTACATGATTAACTAATTTCCCCACTTCAAATAAATGATGCGTATGGGAGCCGAATATTACATCGATAGCGTCACATTCATTCGCTAACAGTTCGTCCTCTGTTATCCCTAAATGGGATAAGCATACAACAATATCTACTTCATTTTTTAACTGTTCAGCAAGTTGTTTCAACACTTTTCTTGGCTCTGTTAATTGCCAATTTAACTCATTATAAAATACATTAAATAATGCCGTTGCACCAATTACTCCAATTTTTGTCCCATACTTTGTTGTTAAAATTGTATAGGGCTTTAACCATTTAGGGGAGTCCCCTTTTATAGGAGCAATATTTGCAGCGACAACTTCAAAATTCGCCTCATCATATAAAGAATATAATTCTTCAAAAGATAATGTAATCCCTTCATTATTTCCGATGGTTACAACATCATACTGTGCTTCATTTAAAAGCTGAACATTACCCTTACCAAGTGTTGCCTCTGTATATATATTTGAACGGTCAAGATGATCACCAACATCAAATAAAAAGCTTGGTTCACCAAGTTTTGCATACTCTAAACGCTGCTTTTTTATAAAGCCTTGCATTCTTGGCCAATATTCAAAGTGACTATGTACATCATTTGTATGAAATATATGAATTGTTTCAAGCATGCTGTTCACCATCTTTTCAATAATCGATTACTTTAATTTAAAATAAACCATCTAAAATCGACCGTATGCCTAGTAATAATAAAATTATTCTTAAGGCAAATACAAGGGTTTCAGATTTCATTTTTTTATTTAATACCGAACCAATTTTCGCACCGATATATGCTCCTACGATGACTGGGAGTGTATAAATCCACGGCACATTTCCTAAATAAATATGACTTGCTGAATTTGCAATAGACGTTAAAAATACCATAAACATCGAGGTCGCAACTGCAACATGTGGTGGAAATTGAAATAATAAAAGCATCGCTGGTACAAGCAACGAACCTCCACCAATACCAAACAATCCTGATGTAAAACCTACTACAAACGTAAGTAAAATTGCAGACCAAATTGGATATCCATAATTTAATTTTGTTCCGTCTGGGTCAATAAATTCTCGCTTTATTCCATGTTCTACAAACCAACTAATTGGTTTCAATTTATATCGTACTAGCAAAATAAAAGATAGAATGATCAACCAAATTCCAAAATAAATATTAAATGATGGTAAGTCTAGCCCTTTATTTACCCATGCGCCGACCATCGTCCCTGGTATACTTCCTATAAAGAAAATTAAACCACTTTTATAATCAACTGTTTTTGATTTCATATAAGATAATGTTGAGGATAGTCCAATAAAAATCATCATAACTACGGATAAACCAACAACAGATTGCGGTGTTATGTCAGGGATGTATCCGAGGTTATTGCCGATAAATAATGTTGCAGGTACTAAAATAACGCCCCCACCAAGCCCTACTAGCGATCCTATAACACCCGCGCATAATGCAATAATGACTAATAAAAAATACTCCATTACAATTCTCCTTCAAACATGTCTAACTGTTTTGGTGATAATCCGCTATATTCAATGTTTAATATTTGTTGTAAACGTTTTGCATTGCCCGCAGCATGATGTCCAGAGTTATTATTAAATAAAACAAAAACTTCCTTACATTGTTGTTGAAGCTGTTGTATACATTTTGCTAGACCTTGAAGTTCTTCTTCATTGTAATCATATAGAAATCTTACTTCACGCCAATTTGCAGTATTCCCTGCATTGTGCCAGCCGTGTACGTTGCGTCCGTGTATTCGTAAAAGCGCTTTGTCCGCAGTTGCAATTGGAACGAGTGGAACAGATCCAGTTCCAGCTTGAGGTTCATCACAAACAGTATGAATACAATCATTTTCTTTAAGAAATTGCAATGTCTTTTCTTTCATTGCATTGCTATACCATGTTTGATTACGAAATTCAATTGCTATTGGATAGTCACTTAATTGCTCTTTAATGTAACGTATATAAAGAATATTTTTCGAGCTGCAATCAAACCAAGGGGGAAATTGTACAAGAATCATTCCTAATTTCCCTACTTTTTTAAAAGCATCCACACTTTCCTTAAAGGCATTCATCATGTCATCTCGAGAATCAAAGGGTAAGTCCCCTCTTAAATGACCTGTCATTCCTTGATAAGCTTTTACAATAAATTGAAAATTTGAAGGTGTGTCACTACACCACTTTTCAACGTTTGAAACAGGCGGAATTGCATAAAAAGAAGTATCTACTTCAACAATTGGAAAGTGCCCACTGTAATCAAATAATTTATCTCGACTTAATGTTGCAGTACTATAAAGCGTCGGGTGATCTCCCCATCCAGTTAGACCAATTTTTATCATTTCTATCTCCTATTTTAGGTTACTTCACGAAAATTCCCAAGTTTTCTCTCTTTTAGTATAAACCATAAAACAAAAAAAGTTTGCTTTACGTAATTGCGTAAAACAAACTTTTTCATCATTCTTTATATGAATTATCTTATATATTTTATTTACTTAGACGAATCTTTTCATTTTTTTCTATTTGTACAATTTGATCATCATGCACAATCAACGTAATCGACCCATAATTCATGGATGATAGCATCTGTTCAATGTTCCTTAAAACTTTTTGAATAACTTCTTGTTTTTTACTCATCTACTTCCATCCTTCCAATTATTGTTTTTCTAAAAAATTAATAAACTTTAATAGCCCTACAGATTTTCATGCGCCTATAAAAATTTAATTAAAATGCAGAATAAAAATTCAAATTTTATAATCATCAGAAAATTTAAAAAGGATTAAACTAACGCTTTTGCAGATAGCAATGCTTGCAATTCATTTGTTAAACGCGTTATCGCTTCTTCCTCAATTCTATAGCGACCATCCTCTAATCTTTCAATTTGTTTATCAACGATATATACTGAGTTCAAAATTTCCGTTGCACCTAATACAGAAAGTACCGGTTTTAATGTATATTCAATTGCTAATAAATGCGCTAAAGAACCCCCCACTGCAATTGGAATTATTTTTTTACCAACTAATACTTTTTGTGGGAGCAAATCAAGATAGGTTTTTAATATTCCCGAATATGTTGCTTTAAAAATCGGTGTTAGCACTATTACATAATCTGCATCAGCTATCTGTATGTTTTCATACTTTATTTTTTCACTGGCAAAGTTTGCTGAAATCAAATCATTCGCAGGTAAATCATGGACAAAAATAGAATGTACTTGTATTTGTGCCTTAGATAAATATTCTACTATATATTGATGAATCCCACTTAAACGAGATTGTTTTGTATGATTTCCGTTAATCAGTACTGCTTTAACCATTTGTATCCTCTCCTTGTATTCCACTAACATAGTGGATATTTTTCCTAATACCTTTATCTATTGCATCCTAAGGGTATAAAATAACCAAATACTATACCTAATCTGATCAAGAACCTTTCATTTCGTAAGCATCAACTAAGTTTAGTCACATTGTTAATGACAACTGTCTTTTTAATAAACAAAGGCCCCTATTTCTTTATTAATTTGAAAGAAACAGGGACCTTTAGTATGACTAATCGGCCAAGCTATATATTTTTATATTTGATAATATTAATCTTCAAACTCATACAAAGCAGTTGATAAATAACGTTCACCGTTTGAAGGAACGATTGCTAAAACGTTTGAACCTTTGCCAAGACGTTTTGCTGTTTCAATTGCTGCATGGATGGCTGCTCCTGAAGAAATACCTACTAAAA
>JAEXYZ010000094.1 GCA_023405135.1 Bacillota bacterium
GAGAGTAGCAAAAACGGATCAATTTAATCAGGATGTTATACAATCACAAGTATCATCAGGATCAGGAAAAACTATTGATGAAGCATTTTTCAAACTTTATCACGGAATTGATGAACGGGTTTATTGGGGACATTTTTCATTTATTATTTTTAGTGAATCGGCTTTAAAACAAGGGAGAATTGACTCTGTTATTAATACAATAACTGGTTTTAGTGATACGAGGTACAATATTTGGCTTTATTGTACAGATGAACCTTTAGATGAATTTTTGCTTGCCCTTCCATTACTAAAAAAATCGATTACATTGACGAAAATTGCAGATCCTTTAAATTCTTTCGAACAGGAATCATATATAGAACCTTTAGATATAAGAAACTTAATTATTAATCTTAACGAGCCTGCTCACGAAGCGAATATTCCATATATGAGATTAAAAAAAGACTGGAAAACTCAGAAAGAGCCTCTTTCTTCTGTTGAAGTAAGTGGGATTGGCGTTATTACACCAAATGAATTTAAAGGTTTCATTAAAAATGATCAAGCGAATGGTCTTCAATGGACGTCAAATAAAACCATAAGAGGAGAAATTACAACCATTTATGAGGAAGATAAATATTTTTCTGCAGTTCTTCGCAATGTAAAAGTAAAAATAGACCCTATTATTAATGGAAACGATGTCAAATTTGATATAAATGTTCGCTTAACGGCCTCATTAGGAAGCTTTGAAGGGAATTTAACATCTGATAAAATTAAGAATCTTATTATGAAGAAAGTAAAAAAAGAAATTGAACAAACCTACCAGACTGCTATTGAAATGAATGTCGACGTTTTCAAATTATCAGAAATTTTATATCGTAAGGACATAAAGACATGGAAGAAACTACAAAAAGATGGTGGAATTGAATTAGAGGCAGATTCAATTAATATAAAAATAAACATTGAGAAGCTAACGTCTGGTAGAAAATCCTTTAGGGATACGATTGAATAAAAAATCCGCTCACTTCAATGTTGAGCGGATTTTTATTATTTAAATAACTTTAAATACTCCCCGTAACCTTCTTCTTCCATTTTGTCTTTAGGTACAAAACGAAGAGCTGCTGAATTAATGCAATAACGAAGGCCACCTAGACTTTGGGGCCCATCCGGAAAAACATGTCCTAGATGAGAATCTGCTGTTTTACTTCGAACTTCTACCCTTCTCATGCCATGGGATGTATCGAAATGCTCAGTTATTTCTTCCGATTCGATTGGCTTAGAAAAACTCGGCCAACCACATCCAGCATCAAATTTATCTTTAGAACTGAATAACGGCTTTCCTGATACGATATCGACATAAATGCCCTCTTCAAAATGTTGATCGTATTCATTTTGATAGGGTGGTTCTGTTCCTTGTTGCTGTGTCACATAATATTGCATTTCTGTCAGTTGTTTTAAACGTTCTTCTTTATTCATGATGATTCCCCCAATGTTCTTTAATAAAAGCAGCTCGTCCAGATCCAATATGATAGCGCTCATAATGCATTGGATTTTTCTTATAATAATATTGATGGTAATCCTCAGCAGGATAAAATGGTTTAGCAGGCAAAATTTTTACTGCAATTGGCTTATTAAATTTCCCTGATTGTTCTAGACGTTTTTTTGATTGTTCTGCAATATCTCTTTGTTCCTCATTATGGTAAAAAATCGCGGTTGTATATGATTCGCCACGATCATAAAACTGGCCACCTGGATCTGTTGGGTCTATTAATGTCCAATAAGTTTCAACCAGTTTTTCATAAGGGAAAATAGTAGGATTAAAGGTAATTTGCACTGCCTCTAAATGACCCGTTGTCTCGGAACAAACTTGTTCATATGTAGGATTTTCAACATGTCCACCTGTATAACCAGAGACAACTTGTTCAATTCCATCCATTTGATCAAAGGGTTTTACCATACACCAAAAACAACCACCTGCAAATGTCGCTACTTCTCTACTCATCATATTACCCCCTATTTATTTGGCACAATAACCTCTAATAAAATGCGATTATTCGCTAAATCAATTTCCTTCGCTCTCACCCTAGAATCCGAAAGAATTCTTAATCTCGACAAATCAACAAAAATTTCCTCATCGTTCGGGCGAATAACAATCCAACCTGGAAATGATACTGCATCATTCATCAATTTTAATACGGTGATCGGCGGTATATTTAGTTTACCAACATTTACTGCCGTTTGCTTTAAATGAATATTCCCCTCTTCATTTACGGTCGGCTCAAACTCCATTGAAAAAGGAACTGTTACTCCAAATACAGTTAGCTCACTATTTAATTTAATCGATTTATCCACCACAATATCAATTGGAAGTGCTGGATTTTTTAATTCTTTAGATAAATACTTCATTGCTAAGTTTTCAAAATCTTCCGCAGTCGTTTCTACAAGAAAAATACTATCATTAGGGTTCATAGCTATTTCAGAAGGAATCGGAACATCTTCTGATGGTGAAATCGCCCAAAATATAAAAATTGTAGTGAATAAAATTAATGACCCTAATAAAACAAAAAAGGCGACTTTCCATTTATTCATGCCGGTTCACTCCTTACCATCCAAATCTAATTAAGCAGCTCTCTAAGTACAATTCGAAAAGGGATAATCTTATTTTAGGATTATCCTAATGAAATAAGATTAACCCATTCGATGGATCTTCAATGTTGCAATTTTTCATAATGGAAACAATACGTTCTGTCATAATTGTATACCCATATCCATTTGGATGGAAGAAATCTGTATGGTATACCAAATTTGCATTTGTATCAAATAAATCCTCCACATCAACAAAACAAGCTTTTGGATTGCTTTCAGAAATCTCTTCAATCGTTCCATTCCATTCAGAAATAATGGACTCAAATTGTGTAATTTCATCTGTTACGACAGAAAACGGATTATATAACCCGATTAAGATAACCGGAACATCTGGATTTTTCGATCGAATTTCTTTCATTATTTTATCGTAGCGAACTTTAAAATCAACTAACTCTGCATCAAAGTCTTTTTTCTTCAAGTCAAATAAATCTTTTTTTACAATCTTCATAATATCATTACCACCGATTGTGATTGTAATTAATTGTGCATTTTTTAGTTCATTGTCATAATGACCTTTTTCAATTAATGCGAGTAATTGATCACTTCTTCTTCCGCGTTTCCCTCTATTATCAAGCACTACCTCAGAAATTTCCGACCATTGTTCAATTTTCTCCGCTAATCGTTTAGTATACCCATTTTTTTGCTCTTCATCCCCTACACCTCGAGTTAATGAATCACCTAGTGCTAAATAATAAATTTTTGCATCATCTTGCCTTATTTCTTGCGGGTCGGGAAAATCGTCAAAAATATAGTCTTCAATCGTTTCTAGTAATGATTGTTTCTTTTCTTCAAAAGCAAGTTGCTCTTCAATTTCTAAAACCTTATTTTCTTCTTTCTCATCAATTTGCTTAGGTAATATTGCTTTATCCTTTGAATCACTAACATCATCATTCAAGTTATTCAAAGGAGTTATATTACTTAACTCAGTGATTTCATTTTCATTAATAAAACTTACACATCCAAATAAAAATAAACTGCAAATAATTATAAGAAAATAACGTTTCAGAAGCATCGACCCCCTTCTATCGTTTTCAATAAATAATGTATTAATTAATATCATATTTTCTGCTATGAAAAAGCTATCATTCTCTTATACATAGTGTATGAGAAAATGATAGCATATTTTCTTAATTATTCAGCAAAATATATAAATCCAATGGCTCCTGGACCAGTGTGTGTACTAATAATCGGCGATGTAAACTTTACTTCTACATCATGAAATCCAGTTGATTCAACTAGCTGCTTTAATGGGTTGCCGTAGTTTGTTAACCCTTCAGCATGAGAAATGCCAACTGCTTTTACGGTCTTGCCATTTGTATCTTCCATAAATTGTTTAAATAAATAATTAACAACTTGTTTATGACTTCTTGCTTTCGAAACCGGTGAATATGCTCCGTCATCAAGGGTAGCAATTGGTTTTATATTTAACAACGAGCCAATTAATCCTGTTCCCTTCCCAATACGACCACCTTTTATAAGGTTTTCAAGGGTGTCGACAACAACAAATAACCTTGTATTTCGTCTTACGTCATTAAGTCGCGCAACAATTTGCTCAACGGATGCCCCTTCATCTCGCAATTTGATTGCTTCACGAATTTGAATGGCTAATCCAATAGCAATATAACCGGAATCAATAACCGTTACATCCGAACTCGATAATTGTGCAGCTTGTCTTGCTGAATCCACAGTACCGCTCATCGAACCAGTCATATGAATGGAAAGTATTTGATCACCGTTTTTACCAAGTTCATCGTATAACTCTTTAAATTTTCCTGGTGCTGGTTGAGAGCTTTTAGGCAATTCTTGAGCATTTTTCATTAAATTCATAAATGTATCGGGTTGTACATCTATACCATCAATATAGGTTTTCCCATTCATTTGAATTGTTAACGGTACTACGTTAATTTCATGTTTCAATAATTCTTCTTTTGTTAAATCACAAGTTGAATCTGTTACAATATGAATTTGTCCCATATGACACATCCTTAAATAGCATAAATTCATTATAATGACAATGTTTTATGACTGTAAACATGACAAATGTAATCATAATTAACGAAACGCCCTTATATCAAGGGGTACTTCATTTATCTTTTAGTGAATTAATGTGACAAATGACAATGTTGTACCGCTCCATATTCCAGTATAGTAAATGATACAAGGAGTGGATTTGATGAATACTGAAACAGCTTTTGATTATAAAAATTGGAAAGAGGAGCTTTGGAATGCAATCACACATGGTGTTGGATTTCTTTTAAGTATTCCAGCTTGTGTAGTACTTGTTTTATTGGCGGTACATTCTGGGAACACGATTGAAATTGTGTCAAACTCAATCTTCGGAGCATCTCTAGTTCTTCTATTTTTAATGTCCACATTATTACATAGTATGCCCGAAAAATATAAAAAAATATTTGCTATATTTGATCATTCATCGATTTACGTTTTAATTGCTGGTACGTATACACCGTTTTTATTAATTGCAGTAGATGGTGTTTTAGGAATTGTGTTGTTATGTATTATTTGGACGATTGCATTGTTTGGCATTGTATTTAAATGTTTATTTATCAATCGTTTTGAAACACTCTCACTCATTTTATATATTGCGATGGGATGGTTGATCATGTTCGCCATAAAACCGCTCTATGAATTTTTACAATTCGATGGTTTTACAGTATTATTAGCTGGCGGATTATTATTTACTTTCGGTGCTATTTTTTACGCTTGGAGAAAATTGCCTTTCAATCATGCAATTTGGCATTTATTTGTTATCGCAGGATGTGCATGTATGGTCATATGTGTGGCTGTATATTTATAAAGAAACGCAAAAAGGACGAAACAGATGAACTGTTTCGCCTTTTTTATCACTTGAGCTTTATACAAGATGTTTTTCTTTTTCGTTATTTGTGACTTGCTCTACTTGCGCTTCGATTGTTTGTTTTCCTGTAAAGCTCTCCAAAAGTTCTTTCATATCAATTCCTGAAGAGGCTTTTAACGTTTCTTGTAATGAAGCCATTAAGTTCGTTGCATAGGATGTGACGCGATTTGCACCGCCACCTTCACCATTGCCTGTATCAACAACTGTAATTTTATCAATATTTGATAATGGACTTGCGACTTCTTTTGCATATTCAGGCATCATTCGTACTATCATATCCAATACTGCCGCTTGACCGAACTGTTCGAAGGCTTCCGCAATTTTACGTTTTGCTTCGGCTTCAGCTAAACCTTTTAATCGAATAATTTCTGCTTCTGTTTCCCCTTGTGCTCGTTCAGAATCTGCTTTTGCTAATCCGTCTAAACGAATTTTTTCTGCTTCCGCTTTCGCTAAAGCTTCAATGCGATATTTTTCTGCGTCGGCTTGAGCTAACTCTTTCATTTTCACAGCTGCAGCATTTTGTTCAATTGCGTAACGATCTGCATCTGCTTTTTTCTTCACTTCTGAATCATATTGTTTCTCACGACGTAAAATTTCTTTTTCTTCTAATTCAATTTGTTTTTGACGCTCAATAATTTTAACTTGCATTTCTTGTTCCGTTACTTCTTGTTTCGCTTTTGCAGATTCTAATTCATAGGCTTGGTCTGCACGGGCCTTTGCAACATCTTGCTCGCGACGGAATTCTGCTACTTTTAATTGATTTTCCTTTTCTGCTTCTGCAATTTCCGTAGCACGTTGTAATTCCGCTTTTTGCGCTTCCTTCTCCGCTTCCGCTCGTTTAATACGAGTCTCTTTTTCAGCTTCCGCAGTCGCGATATCTGCATCACGTTTTACTTGTGCAATTCTTGGTTTCCCTAATGAATCAAGATAGCCGTTTTTATCGCGAACATCTTTAATTGTAAATGATACAATGACTAAGCCCATTTTCGCTAAATCTTGAGAAGCAACTCGTTGTACTTCTTGAGAAAATTTATCACGATTTTTATAAATCTCTTCAACAGTCATCGAACCTAAAATTGAACGTAAATGTCCTTCTAATACTTCCTTTGCTTCATTTTCAAGTTCAGATTTATTTTTCCCTAAAAACTGCTCAGCTGCTGTGGCAATTTCGGAAATCGATCCACCAATTTTAATTATGGCTGTTCCATCTGCCATAACTGGTACACCTTGCTCTGTATATACTTCTGGCGTTGTGACTTCTAGTTTACTAGATAATAAGCTTAACGGCTCTGCTTGTTGGAATACTGGGAATACGAATGTCCCGCCGCCACGGATGATTTTTATTTTATTACCTGATTCATCTTTATGAACATTTTTAGAGCCAAGTGCACTACCTGTTACAATAAGTGCTTCGTCAGGTCCAACGGTTTTATATTTAGCAATATAAACAGCCACGATGGCGATTAAAATAAATAAAACTACCCCAATTATGATTAAAGTTGACATGAAAAATTCCCCCTAATATTTAAATTGTAATGGTGAATCATATTTCTTTACATAAACCGTCCCTTCTTTCGCCTCAATAATAAGAACCTCTTCATCGTAATCAATGGCTTCATTGTCAAACCCTGTTGCACGTTTTGAAATAATACCATTTACCGTTTCAATAACAACTTCTCCAAATCCATCAACTGGTATTGGCACAATGACCTTTCCTACTTGCCCACCTAACGATTCCTCTGTGTATGCTAGCGATACTTCTGCTGCTTTTAATGGAACGAGTAAAAAATAATAAATGATTGCACATAATCCTGCAGAAATAATACAAGTAATGATGAAGACAATGATGCTTGATAAGGATGTAAGTTTTTCTAGTAAAAAACCACCAGCAGATGCGATTGTTATGAAGGAAAGAATAACGGCAGGGTCAATAAATGGTATACCTTCAAAAACGCCATCCAACATATCTGAAAAGAAGAGGTAAAGAAGTGTAATAGATCCTACGACAATCAATGTAAATAAATAAACGGTTTCAATTTCGAAGCCAAATATCAACAAATTTCACCTCCATTACCAATTTAACCCTTATAGACTTATATACGAATGATAGATCAATAAGTTTCGAATTTTTTAAAAATAAAAAAAGTACAATTCAGATTAATTTATCTGAACTGTACTTACATTATGATTTTGACATCGTTCTACTTTTAGTTACGTGGTTTTTTGTACGGTTTTATTTTTCGGGATTCCCTATTTTTTACGTAATTTTCTGTTCGATTTACGTGGTTTTATTAAGTTTTCGTTCATTTTCCTAATAAAATCTCCATCGACAAAATTTAATTTCTTTCATAAATACAATATGTAAAACTATAGCCATCTGGAGTTTGGACTTTTTCCCTTTTCGATACTAGTTTCCACTCATCTCCATAAGCTGGGAAAAATGTGTCTCCGTTAAATTCGTGCTCGATATGAGTAATATAAAGTCTATCGGCAATATTTAAGGCAAGTTTAAAAATTTGTTCTCCACCAATAATCATAATTTCTTCTACATCACCAGCTAGTTTAAGCGCCTCATCTAAACTCGAAACAACTTCTATTCCTTCTGCTTGATAGTTTTCATTTCTTGTGATAACGATATTTCGTCTTCCTGGCAATGGTCTGCCGATTGATTCATATGTTTTACGTCCCATAATCATCGGTTTACCCATTGTTTGTTCTTTAAAGTATTTCAATTCTCCAGGTAAATACCAAGGCATTTTATTTTCATAACCGATTACGCGATTTTTGTCATGTGCTACAATAAGTGAAATCATATATATATCTCTCCTAATTCATTGATGGCTCTTTTCAATTTCTATTATATTTTATACGTTTTTACTCATAATTTTACATATTTTTTAATATAAAATAGTAATAGACTTCTTACGGCAAATTTCATAGTTAAAATTGTAGCAAAAATAGTAAAGGACGTGACAATAATGGTAACAATGATCGCACAAAAAGTTAAACCATCTATCCAATTAGAAGGATACCCCATTTATACTGAAATTAGTGATATTGTTTTCGAACAATTAGCCAACAGCAACAGTAAATACGTTCAAATCAACCCATCTAATCAATCAATTACAATTAAACGATCTTTTTTCAAAAAAAATAAACAAGTTCAAAACGTCACGCGATTTTATATTGAATCAAATGGTGAAGAAGTTGCTATTTATTCACCAATTAAGAACAATGAAGTTTTATTTAATTCTAGTTATGAAGATGCGTTGATCGAGCCTAATTTTAAAAATAAAACGATTGCGATTATATTGGAGTCACCACATATTGACGAATATGAATCGAAAACGGAAAAGTTAATTCCAAAAGGTCCTGCACAAGGTCAAACAGGTAAAAAAATCGAGAGGAATCTTGACAAATTGATTAGTCGTTTAAAGGAGTTTAATGTGATCGAAGAAAATCATCTTTATCGAATCATTATTTTAAATGCTGTCAACTTCCAAACATCTCTTCACTTTATACATGAGAATACAATGAATAATTATTACCGAGAATTACGAGATAAAATTTGGATTAAAATGTGGAGTGAAGTTCCTCAAATTAAAAATGAATTTTTAAAACAAATAACGTCGTTAAAGAAAGATTCCATCATTATTAACGCTTGTCCGAAATCACTAAAACCTTTTGTTAATATAGAATGTATTCAAAACGTTGAGAAATATCATCTATTTGAAAGCAACCATCCTTCATCAACAGAAGTTTGGGTTAATAGTTTATTTAAATTAAATTAGAAATATAGTAAAACGTAGCATGAGTTCAACGTTTATCATACTACGTTTTATTTCATTAATTTATAGTAGTACTGTCGATTCAGCCTGCTTGTCTTTTGAGCCACTCATAATTAATGATAATGCCTGCTCCATACTGTAACTACCGATTTCTTTTCCCATGATCCATTTTGCTGCATAAATTGCCCCTTGCCCAAAGGCTGCTCGATTATGTGATTCGTGTATGATTCTTATCGTTTGATTTGGTAGTCCGAATACGACTTCGTGTTTTCCGATAATGCCACCTACACGTATTGAATTGACGTGCTGCTCTTTATCAAGACCTAGTTCATCTGCAATGCGAAGAGCTGTTCCTGACACATCTTTTTTCCCTCTAAAATGCTCTTCAATTATTTCGATATCTGCATTTGGCGCGATTTTTTGTAATAGCTTTGAGGCTTCCATTAAGAAATTAATTCCTACGGTAATATTAGGAGAATATAAGACAGCTGTTTGGAGAGACAGTTGTTTAAGTTGAGTAATGTGGTCTTTCTCATAATTTGATATAGCCGATACGATTCTACTTCCGTATTTTACGGCTTCTTTATATTCATTCACTGCGCAAGAGGCAGAAAAGTCGATAATGACATCTACAAAATTTTCTTTATAAAATTCGTTAAAGTCAATTTGATGAAAGTGATGAATAATTCCTTCATTATGGTCACAGCCGAACAATCGACTCGCATATTCTCCTTCGTTTTTCGTTGACCCACGAATAACCCACTTTAATTCACAATCTTGATCTTTAATAATTTCATGGGCAACCTCAGAACCTGTTTTACCAAAACCAAATAATCCAATCGATATCGTCAATAAAAAAACCCCTTCCATTCTTAGAATTTTTGGAAAATAGATAAAAAATGCAAAATAAAAAACTACAGATGATCTGTAGCGTCAATTAACGTAGCAACAATATAAAACTAGTTCCTAACTAACGCTTACGAGATTAGCTGACGGATTCGGACTAGCTAGCCCTACACTTACATGATTCACCCCAAAAAATTGGTTCTCCCATTCCATTTCTGGATTCAGCGGATTGTATGAAATTAGCAAACATGTATTTTTTATCTATAACTAAACCTTAACATAAAACAAGGCGCCCCTCAAGAAAAAAGCTGTACCAGGTACACACACAATTCCGATACAATTCTGAAAATTTTAAATTGTGTGTGTACCTGGTACAACAAAAAACTCTGCTGAGATCGCTCCCAGACAGAGTGCTAAATTGTATAAAATTATCAGAATTGTTTGTGTACCTGGTACATACTAGACTGCGATTGGGGCCTTGATTGTGGGATGAGGGTCATAGCCTTCAATTTTTAAGTCTTCTAATTCGAAATCAAAGATGGATGTTTTTTCTAGATTTAATGTCAATTTCGGCAATGGCTTTGGTTCACGGGATAGCTGTTCTTTTACTTGCTCTAAATGGTTTAAGTAAATGTGCGTGTCTCCAAAACTATGTATAAACTCACCAACCTGAAGTCCACATTCATGGGCAATTAAATGTGTTAGTAAAGCGTATGAAGCAATATTAAATGGTACGCCTAGGAACACATCTGCACTTCGTTGATAAAGCTGACAAGATAGTTTGCCATCAGCAACGTAAAATTGGAACAATGCGTGGCAAGGTGGTAATGCCATGTCATCAACTTCAGCTGGATTCCATGCAGAAACAATTAAGCGTCTTGAATCCGGATTGTTTTTAATTTGATCAATGACCTTTTTTAATTGGTCAATAGAGTCACCCACATTTGTTGGCCAAGAACGCCATTGCTTGCCATACACAGGGCCTAAATCGCCAAATTCCTTCGCAAAGACATCATCCGTTAAAACTTTCTCATTAAATATATCCATTTGCTCTTTTAATAGTTGTCCAAATTCTTTATCGGCTGCTGCCCTTAGTCCAAAATTCGTCATATCTGGACCATTATAATCATCTGACTCGACCCATTTTTTAAACGCCCATTCGTCCCATATATGATTATTATTTTGTAATAAATATCGAATATTTGTATCCCCTTTAATAAACCAAAGCAATTCACTTGCAACTAATTTAAAAGGAACACGTTTCGTCGTTAATAACGGAAAACCTTTGGATAAATCAAATCGCATTTGATAACCAAACACACTAATTGTTCCTGTTCCAGTGCGATCTTCTTTTTTATTCCCATTATCTAAAATATGTTGCATTAAATTTAAATACTCGTATTCAGGATGTTGCTCCACTATAATCACCTCTCCATTATTATAAATGTAAAATGATATTTTTGTTTAATTAATTAAAATTAGATTTAGAAATTAAATATATAAATCTAATTTTAGTAGCATATTAAACTATGTTCTTTAGCTCAATGGCCCATCAAACTACTCCCAAACAGATTACTTTCATATCAACTCAATTATTGTTATCCTTATTTTTATAAAGCTCCCTTTTTTAATTAGGTTAGCTAGAAATTCATTACAGGAGGAAATATTGTGAATCCCAAATATGAAAAATTGCTATCTTCATATACTTTTAGCAATGGAGTTGAATTGAAAAATCGTATCGTCATGGCTCCAATGACGAACTTTTCATCGAACCAAGATGGGACAGTAACAGAAGATGAGGTAAATTATTATGCTCGCCGCTCTCGTGGGGTAAGCATGGTCATTACAGCTTGTACGTATGTTACACCAAACGGCAAAGGATTCCATGGCGAATTTGGTGCAGATCGTGATGAAATGATACCAAGTTTACGTCAACTTGCTACAGCTATTAAAGAACAAGGTGCCAAAGCTGTTCTCCAAATTTTCCATGGTGGAAGAATGTGTCCACCAGAATTAGTGCCAAATGGTGACATTGTAAGTGCTAGCTCGGTCCCAGCAACAGGTTCACCAAATACACCGAGAGAATTAACAGAATCGGAAGTTGATGAAATTATTAATGCTTTTGGTGAAACCACTCGTCGTGCCATTGAGGCTGGATATGATGGTGTTGAAATCCACGGTGCTAACGGCTATTTAATTCAACAGTTCTTTTCGCCCCATTCCAACCGTCGTGAAGACCGCTTTGGTGGAAGCCTAGAAAAAAGAATGACATTCCCTTTAGCAATTGTAGATCAAGTTAAACGTGTCGTCGAAGAGCATGCGGATTCAACTTTTATTGTCGGCTATCGTTTTTCACCAGAAGAATCTGAAACACCAGGGATTACTATGGGAGATACTCTGACTTTAGTCGACGCATTAGCGAATAAAGGACTAGACTATTTACATGTTTCATTAAATGAATTCTTCTCCACTGCAAGAAGAGGTGTTGAGGATTTATCAAAAACTCGCATTGACTATTTACTTGAAACAATTAATAATCGAGTACCTCTAATAGGTGTAGGTTCTATTTATACCGCTGAAGATGCCCAAAAAGCTTTAGACGCAGGTGTTCCTCTAATCGCTCTTGGAAGAGAATTGATTATTGATCCGGATTGGGTTCAAAAGGTAGCAGAAGGAAAAGAAAATGAAATTGTAACAAAGCTTAATAAAAATAAGCAAGAGGAATTAGTTGTACCAAATCCATTATGGAATGCAATTATCAATACACCAGGTTGGTTTCCGATTGAGTAAACATACAAGCTTTCTTTAATCAAAAAAACCCCCCCAATTGTATTGCAATGTCAACAATTGGGGGAGTTTTTTCCTTAATTTATTGCAAATAAAAAAGGATGTCTCAAATCATCAACTTGAAACACTCCTTTAAACAACAGGAACACCATGACGATGCTCAAAACTATTTCGTCCATTCTCCTTCACATAATATAACGCGTCATCTGCTTCATTAATACAAATTAAAATATGACTAGCATCCGTAATATCCATCGTACAAGCACCAATACTTACTGTGACAAATTCATTAATATATGAAGAACAATGATCAATTTTTAATGTATTTACTTTATCGCTAATTTTACTACAAATAGTTTCTGTCGATTCAACAGTTTGATTTTCTAGTAGCAGGACGAATTCTTCCCCACCCCACCTCGATGAAAAACAACTATATTCTTCTGCAATATCAAATAAAAGTTGTCCAATTTTCACTAATACATTGTCACCTTGCGTATGACCGTATGTATCGTTATACAATTTAAAACAATCTACATCAACCATAATAACCGATAAACGATATGAATCTTCTTTTACCCTTAATTGAAGATCCTTTAAATATTCGTTATACGCTCTACGATTGAATAAATTAGTTAATGGGTCGATTGAGGCTTGTAATTCTAATTTCCGATTTGCTTCTCGAAGTTTCTTCGTTAAATTTCTGGAAAGATGAGCTTCTTTTATTAGCTCTAATTGAAATTTCAACGACCGTTCAAATGAATAGTAATAAGAACGGGAAATGAAATAAGTAATTAAAATTAAAGATAACAAATAAATTAATTGCAACTTAAAAATAGGAACTAAACCATTTTGTAAGTATAGACTTATTAACAACAAGCTACTTGAAATAACGATAGGTAAAGTAACTTGGATTGTTTTTAATACTAAAAATGAACTACAGACAAATAACGTTAACGTATAAATTAATAGAGGATTATAAATATCGTGATCTGTAATGGAAATGCCTGCCCCCATTAAAATAAACAATGTCACATAGGAACTGACGAACAAATCAATTTTATTAATATTTTCTTTTGTAACGCGGATTTTTCGAATATCAAGAAGATAAAAAATAAAAAGATTAAAAATAAGAAATAGTAAATAATCAATTAGTTTTAATGATATCCTACTATCATTAAAAAATGAAATATTTGGTAAAACATTCATCGTTAAAAATAATACTACTATGACAATAGTAAATATTTTGTTAATAAGACTGATTTTTTGGAGATTGTGCTTTAATACTTCCGTTCTCATTAATAACGAATCGTTCTCCATTTCGTTATTCAAATTTTATATCCTCCTTCCGATCTCGTTGCGTTTAATATCCATAAAATTCAAATAATTAACTTTATGATTATATTGAAATATTAATATTATCCAAAGAGCTCCTCTATCCGTTCAAAACTATTTTATCATATATTGGTAAATATTACATTTAATTTAATTATTTTCTGATATATTAATTTATGTGTAAAGTATGAATTTTAGAACAATATGCAAGACCAGCAAACATGACTAAAGTTTCTGTTTTTGTCTATAAAAAACCTTCATGAGTTTTTTACACCCAACCCAAGCATGAAAATAAGTACCTTCGGTTCATAATGGTAATGACACAAACAGATGTAAGACGTGGTCTTTTTTGGTGGCTTTGACCCTGTATAAA
>JAEXYZ010000034.1 GCA_023405135.1 Bacillota bacterium
ATAAAGCTCAACTACAGTTTGTTTGAATTCTTGATTATATTTTTTTTGACTCATAATACGGACACGACCTTTCATTAGTTCAATTTTAATGACTTAACCAAGTTGTGTCCATACATCTATACTACAATCAGGAGATATAAATTAGTTATCTATTCAACTTATAGGTATAAATTACCTATATTTTTTATATTAAAAGTAAAAGGAGCTATCCCAAAATGGAATAACTCCTTAAAATTGAATTAGTTTTCTTTTTTCTTCGTTACAGCAAGACTAAGTTCTTCTAATTGTGCATCTGATACTTCGCTCGGTGCTGATGTTAATAAGCAGCTTGCTGTTGCAGTTTTCGGGAACGCGATTGTGTCACGTAAATTTGTACGACCTGCAAGTAGCATTACGAAACGGTCAAGACCAAATGCTAAACCTCCATGTGGCGGCACTCCATATTCAAATGCTTCAAGTAAGAAGCCGAATTGTTCTTGTGCTTCTTCTTGACTAAAGCCTAGAAGCTTGAACATTTTTTCTTGTAGGTCACGTTCGAAAATACGAAGAGAGCCTCCACCTAACTCATAGCCGTTTAATACGATATCATACGCTTGTGCACGAACTTCAGCAGGATTTGTATCCATTTTTTCAACATCCTCATCAAACGGACGTGTAAATGGATGGTGTGCTGCTGTGAAACGTCCTGCTTCTTCATCATACTCAAGCAATGGCCAATCTGTAATCCAAAGGAATGCATATTGAGATTCATCAATTAAGCCTAATTCTTTACCTAATTTATTACGTAGAGCCCCTAATGCAGCTGCAACAACTGAAGGTTTATCAGCAACGAATAATAATAAGTCACCAGCTTCAGCATTTGTAGCTTTCATTAAGTTTTCTGCTATTTCCCCTTCAAAGAATTTTGCGATTGGTCCATTTAAACCTTCCTCTGTTACTTTTAACCAAGCTAAACCTTTTGCTCCGTATATTGCAACAAATTCAGTTAACGCATCAATATCTTTACGAGAATAGTTGTCTGCTGAGCCTTTTACATTGATCGCTTTTACTTCTCCACCAGATTCTACAGTTGAAGCAAATACTTTAAATGATGAGTTTTTGACGATTTCAGAAAGCTGTACGAGCTCTAATCCAAAACGTACATCTGGTTTATCAGAACCAAAACGATCCATCGCCTCTTTATATGTCATACGTTGGAATGGAAGTGTAACATCTACACCTTTTGCTTCCTTCATAACTGTTTGAATTAAACGCTCATTCATTCCAATAATTTCATCCATGGACATAAATGAAGTTTCGATATCGACTTGTGTAAATTCTGGTTGACGATCTGCACGTAAGTCTTCATCACGGAAACAACGAGCAATTTGGAAGTATTTTTCAAAGCCAGATACCATTAATAATTGCTTAAATAATTGTGGTGATTGTGGTAGTGCATAAAATTCACCCTCATGTACACGCGATGGTACTAGATAATCACGTGCCCCTTCTGGCGTTGATTTTGTTAAAATTGGTGTTTCTACTTCTAAGAAACCTTCATTTTGTAAGAAATTACGGATTGAACGTGTAATATCTGAACGTAATTTGAACGTATTGTACATTACTGGACGACGTAAGTCTAAATAGCGATATTTTAAACGTAAGTCTTCACCAATTTCAACTTTATCATCAATTGCAAATGGAGGATTTTTCGCCTCATTAATAATTGTAATGGTAGATGCAACAACCTCAATTTTACCCGTTTTTAAATTTGGGTTTACTTGACTTTCATCACGAAGTACGACTGTACCTTCTACTTCAATTACATATTCATTACGAATTTTATCTGCAATTGCTAATGCGTCTTTCGCTTCGTCACCGAATACTACTTGCACGATACCAGTTCGATCGCGAACATCAACGAAAATTAAACCACCTAAATCGCGGCGTCTTTGTACCCAACCTTTTAATACAACTTTTTGTCCTTGCTGTTGTTCAGTTAATTCACCGCACGAATGCGTTCTTTGAGCCATTATTATTTCCTCCATTAATTACATTGTGAATTATTTTTGTTCGTATTCTATTCAATTACGCCTTGGCTAACCAACTTCCTAATTTCGGACTCTTGTTTGAGTCAACCAGTTAACCATTGTCGCACGGAATGCACTTAGGTTAACTTGACTTGCTAGAGGCTTTATCCTCATTTGAATGAAGATAAGTAATTTACTAAATCGTGGAATGCAACTTTTTCTTGATTTCCAGATTCCATTTCTTTTACGTTTACTGCACTTTCTTCAAGCTCTGATTCACCAATGACGATGACAAATTTCGCACCTAAACGGTCAGCTGACTTCATTTGTGCTTTCATTTTACGATCCACATAATCCATATCAGCAGATATTCCTTTTGCACGGAATGAGCTAATTAATTCCGCTGATTTTAATTTTGCTTCATCGCCTATTGCTACAACATAAATATCTAAGCGATCTTCAACATCAAGCTCAACACCCTCAGCTTCAAGAGCCAATAATAAACGTTCAATCGACATTGCAAAGCCGATTCCAGGTACTTCAGGACCACCGATATCTTCAACTAAACCGTTGTATCGTCCTCCGCCACAAAGTGTTGTAATAGCACCAAAGCCATCAGCAGTACTCATAATTTCAAAGGCAGTATGATTATAATAATCAAGTCCGCGAACTAAATTAGGATCTACTTCATACGGAATGCCAAGTACTTCTAAGTATTTTTTTACTTGGTCAAAATATTGTGCTGAAGATTCCGTTAAATAGTCTGTTAAAGCAGGTGCTGTTTTCATTAACGGGTGATCATGATCTTTTTTACAGTCTAAAATACGTAACGGATTTTTAGCTAAGCGATTTTGGCAATCTGAACAAAACTCACCAATATTTGGTTCAAAATGATTGATTAATGCTGTTCTATGAGCTTCTCTCGTTTCTTTATCACCTAATGAGTTAATGACTAATTTTAAATCTTTTAACCCAACAGTTTGATAAATATCCATTGCTAAAGCAATAACTTCTGCATCAATTGCAGGATCTGCACTGCCAATTGCTTCTACACCATATTGAACGAATTGACGATAGCGACCTGCTTGTTGACGTTCATAACGGAACATTGGGCCAATATAAGATAGTTTTACTGGTTGATCTGGATAGCCAAACATTTTATGTTCGACATATGCACGAACAGCAGCTGCAGTTCCTTCTGGTCGAAGTGTTAAAGAACGGCCTCCTCGATCATCAAATGTATACATTTCTTTTTGAACAATGTCCGTCGTATCGCCTACACCACGTTGGAACAATTCTGTTTGTTCGAAAATAGGTGTTCGAATTTCTTTATACCGATAAACACGGCTTAAATCACGAAGTATTGATTCAACCTTTTGCCATTTCGGAGTTTGTTCTGGCAAAATGTCTTGCGTCCCTCTTGGTACTTTAAAAGCCATCTATATTCTCCTTTCTACTTATCAACAATTTTTCGTAAATTCATTACACATTAGAGTTTACACGTTGGGATCAATAAAAAAAGCTTTCATCCCACGCAAACATGCAAGGGACGAAAGCTTACTATCTTCCGCGGTTCCACCCTAGTTGATGTACATATAGTACACCCTCTCGTAAACGGATAACGGCCGTTTCCGTTTTCCCCTACTAACTACTCGAGCGTTCGAGGAAAAACCTCACAAGTGTTGTTCACAAATACATACTGCAGGAAAGATTTCAGCCAAGTCTTTCCTTCTCTTTTCAGCATTGGTAATTGCTACTTTCTTGGTCATAGGTAATTAATTATATTTTCACAATATATCTTATCTTAAGTGTGTCTCTGAGACTTGTCAACCATTTTCAAAAAAGTGTAGATTTTAACCCTCTATTAATTTTACAATAAAAGAGAGAACTGTTAATTCAAGCATGATTATACAACAACAAAAGGAGGCAAATGATGAATCGAAAAAGGTTAAATTTTATTCTTACTATTATATTATTCTACTCATTAATTTTCGTTTATACATATGAGCCGAATAATGCATTTGCTTTCGATAATGAGCAACCAGATTTAATCGTATCTGCTGAAAAATTATATTTAAGAGAAGGACCAGGTTTATCATATCCAATTATTACAACACTTAAACAAAATCATGAGCTTACATTTATAGAAAAGCAAGGTGATTGGTACCACGTTAAAGCTGGAAATTCGGAAGGTTGGGTTGCCTCTTGGCTAACTTCAACGAAAAAAACAGAAGATGAACCTAAAATAAACAAAACAGTCATCTCACAAGTAGATCATCTTAATTTACGTGCAGAACCATCTGTCAATTCAGCCATTTTAAATCAACTAGATACCGGTGATGAAGCTGCAGTTTTAAAAGAACAAAGTGGTTGGCTTCAAATAAATTATAATGGGACGACTGGATGGGTATCTTCTGATTATGTATCCGTAAACGTAAATGAAAGTAATGAAAATACAAACATAGATGAATCAAGTGAGCCTGAAAAAGTGCAGGAAGAACCTGCTGTAAATGACAAAATTCAAATAGACCCTAATACTTTTACTGTTGTAGTAGAAGCAGTAAATATTCGCAAAAAAGCTAATTTAACTTCAAAAAAATTAGGTGTTGCAAAAAAAGGTGAACAATTTCAAGTCCTTGAACGAGATAATAATTGGGTAAAAATTCAAAATGATAATGTTAAAGGTTGGGTTTATAGCTTTTACGGTACTTTTACAGTAAATAATACAAATCCTACATCTACCAAGGATGAAAATAATAATACCGAAACGAATTCATCAAAGGTTGTAACAATTATTTATAATGGGACAAACCTTCGTGAAGAACCTTCAACTTCTTCAAATGTTGTCGTTCATGCCAATGCAGGAGAAAAGTTTTCAATTATCTCTTCACAAAATGATTGGTATGAAGTAAAAATAGATGAAAATACAACGGCCTTTGTGGCAAATTGGGTTGTCTCGACAAACGAAAATACCACTACGGTCAAGGAAGTTAAACAAGAAGAACGCAAAAAAGGTACTTTAAAAGGAGTAACGATTGTTCTTGATCCTGGTCATGGCGGAAATGATATGGGTACAACAGGTGTTCGGGGAACAGAAGAAAAAGATATTAACTTAAAAACAGTAGAATTATTAAAATCAAAATTAAGGGCAGCAGGTGCTAATGTTATAGTGACTAGAGAGTCTGATGTTTACGTTGATTTACGTAAACGGGTCTCAATTTCACACCAATACGCTGCAGATGCTTTTATTAGCATTCATTATGATGCAACAGAAGATAGCTCCATTTCTGGATTTACAACCTATTATATTAATGATTTTCAGAAGCAATTGGCAGAGTATGTTCATGCTGGACTTGCAGAAAAAGTAACATTACGAGACCGCGGTGTACAGCCAGGTAATTATTTAGTATTACGGGAAAACAAACAAAAAGCAATTTTAATTGAATTAGGTTATTTAAGTAATCCGAATGAAGAGCGCATTGTTACAACAGACTATTATCGAGAACAAGCAACTTTAGGAATTTATCAAGGGATTTTAAATTATTTCGATACACAGTTAGATTAATTCATAAGGTACTACGAAAAAAGAAGAGGGGGTGTCCAAAAAGTAAAAATTTTTTTGGACACCTCCTCTATTTGCTAATTTACCTGATTATTTCTGTACTTTCTCTTAGTACTAACGCTGGTTCGCATCTTTTATTTCGCTCAATGAAAGCCAAATGATTTCTTCAGTACGAATAGAGAATGGAACTTGACCAATTTCTAGCACAATATGATGCGGTAGAACATGCATTAATTTTCCATTTTTTACAATTTTAGCAGATGTTTGTACCGTAATCATCTGTCCAATTAAATTTTTAGCAATTTCATTAAAATACGGACTAGTTACTTCATTTAAATAAGTCAATCTTCCACCCCTTTTTCCAATACTATCTCTATTTTATGGGATTAAGATATGATTGTTACTATTCTTAAATAAAAACTTGAGCTTATATTAAGAAAAAAGTACAAACGATTACATTGGTCTAACTAGTATTCAACCTTTTTTACTATAAAAAGAAAAGCCATAGAAATAACAAAAAATCGTTACTCCTAGGCTTTTCTCTCTTACAAACCATTTAATAAAATCTACTCTTTATTTTTTGATTCAACAATAACGGTAACAGGTCCATCATTGATTAGAGCAACATCCATCATTGCTCCAAAAATACCTGTTTCAACTTTTAAACCATGTTTTTTTAGCTCGTCATTAAACGCATCCCACAAAGGTAGCGCTTGTTCTGGGCGAGCAGCATCTGTAAAACTTGGTCTTCTTCCTTTTCTTGTATCCCCATATAAAGTGAATTGTGAAACAGATAAAATTTCTCCACCATGTTCAACAATAGAATGATTCATTTTGCCAGTTTTATCTTCCCATAGTCTTAGTTCTGCCACTTTTTTTGCTACATATTGAACATCTTCAAGTGTATCACTATGAGTTAAGCCAACTAATAATACATATCCTTTAGCGATTGCACCTGTTACTTCACCATCAACAGTAACAGATGCTTGTTTACTACGTTGTATAACTACTCTCATCTTAAACCTCTAATTTGATTAATTTATCACTCGTTGAACAGAATAAATGTCCGGTAATTGTTTAATACGTTCTACTACTTTATGCAACCCAGAAATATTCGAAATCGAAATTGTTAAATGAATTGTTGCAATTTTGTCATGATCAGCACGACCAGTTACAGCTAGAATATTCGTTTTAGCCTCAGTCACTGCATGCATCACATCGTTTAATATACCTGGACGATCAAATGCAGAAACTTCTATATCAACTGGATATTCTTTTCGCATTTGCGACTCACTATGCTCCCATTCAACTTCAATTAAACGTTCGGCTTGTTGCCCATCTTGAATATTTGGACAGTCTCCACGATGGACGGATACACCGCGCCCTTTTGTAATAAAGCCAACAATTTCATCACCAGGAACAGGTGTACAACAACGAGATAATCGAATAAGTAAATTATCAATTCCTTTAACAATAACGCCTGATTCAGTCTTACGAGTTTTTGTTGAAGGATTTTGCATTTCCTTCACAATTTTTTCAAGAGCCTCTTCCTGCTCACGTTCTCTTCTTTTCTTTTCTGCTAATCGGTTAACAAGTTGCTGAGCAGTAATGCCGCCAACACCAACTGCAGCGAATAAATCTTCTTCATTCGTGTAATTAAGTTTATCTAATACACGCTTCATATTAGCAGGTGAAAGAACTTCTTTACTATCAAAATCTTGAGACTTAATTTCTTTTTCAATTAGTTCCTTACCTTTAATAACATTTTCCTCACGCAAATGCTTTTTAAAGAATTGTTTAATCTTATTTTTGGCCTGAGAACTTTGGGCAATTTTCAACCAATCTCTACTTGGACCAAAAGATTGTTTAGATGTTAAAATTTCGATGATATCCCCTGTTTTTAATGGGGTATCTAAAGGAACCATTTTACCATTTACTTTCGCACCAATCGTTCGATTCCCTATCTCAGAATGGACGCGATATGCAAAATCTATAGGCACTGACCCTGAAGGTAGCTCGATTACATCCCCTTTTGGCGTAAATACATAGACCATATCTGAGAATAAGTCGAATTTTAATGATTCCATAAACTCCTCAGCATTAGATGATTCATTTTGGAATTCTAAAATTTCACGGAACCAAGTTAATTTTTGGTCAATAGATTCCTTATCATTATTAACCGACTTTCCTTCTTTATAAGCCCAGTGAGCAGCAATCCCGTATTCAGCGATTTGATGCATTTCTTTTGTACGTATTTGCACTTCTAATGGATCACCATATGGACCAATAACAGTAGTGTGCAATGATTGATAAAGGTTTTGCTTCGGCATTGCTATATAATCTTTAAAGCGACCTGGCATTGGTTTCCATAATGTGTGAACAATTCCTAGTACTGCATAGCAATCTTTTATGCTATCTACTAAAATACGAACTGCTAATAAATCATAAATCTCATTAAACTGTTTATTTTGCAATACCATCTTTCGATAGATACTATAAATATGTTTTGGGCGACCGTATATTTCAGCATCAATTTCTACATCATGGAGCTGAGATTTTATTTCGTTCATTACATTTTCTAAATAGGCTTCTCGTTCAACTCGTTTTCTTTTCATCAAGCTGACAATACGATAATATTGTTGAGGATTTAAATAGCGTAATGCTGTATCTTCAAGCTCCCATTTTACTTTCGAAATCCCTAGGCGGTGAGCAAGTGGTGCAAAAATTTCTAATGTTTCATTGGAAATACGTCGTTGTTTCTCAGTAGATAAATGCTTCAATGTACGCATATTATGAAGACGGTCAGCAAGTTTAATTAAAATGACACGAATGTCTTGTGCCATTGCAACAAACATTTTTCTATGATTTTCAGCCTGTTGTTCTTCTTTAGATAAATATTTGATTTTACCTAATTTCGTAACACCATCAACAAGCATGGCCACTTCTTCGTTAAACTCTCTAACTAAATCGTCTCTTGTAACTGTCGTATCCTCAACAACATCGTGTAAGAATCCAGCAGCTACCGTTTCCGGATCCATTTGAAGCTCAGCTAAAATACCTGCAACTTGTATCGGATGGATAATATACGGTTCACCAGAACTACGAGACTGTTCTTTATGTGCTTCATTAGCAACTTCATATGCTTTTTTTACAAAAGCAACATGTTCATCGTTCATATATACTTTGACTTTCGCGAATACATCTTCGGGCGTTAATATTTGCTCTTTCGCCATTAGTTGTCCACCTTGCTAAAAATTTTTCAAATTAGATATATAAGATTAATTGTATAAAAAATATGCATAAAAAGTAAAGATAAGTCCTAAAATCCTTTTTGAAATATGACAAATTAGTACAATTTTCGAACTTTATTATGTAATTTTACCTGTAATAAAAACCTCTTTCAAATTTAATAGCTTTGAAAGAGGTAAATGTTAGTTAGTATTCAATTAATGTTTTAACTGGATAATCACCAATTTTTTCGCGACCATTTAAATCATTTAATTCAATAATAAATGCGCAGCCAGCTACAACGCCACCTAATTTTTCAATTAACTGGATTGTGGCATTTACTGTCCCACCAGTCGCTAATAAATCGTCTACAATTAATGCTTTTTGACCAGGTTTAATAGCATCTTTATGCATTGTTAAAACATCTGTGCCATACTCTAAGCCATATTCAACACGTACTACTTCACGAGGTAATTTTCCCTCTTTACGTACAGGAGCAAAGCCTACTTCAAGGGCATAGGCTACAGGACAACCAATAATAAACCCACGAGCTTCAGGACCAACAATAATATCTGCTCCTACTTCTTTTGCAAATTTTACAATTTCATCTGTTGCATATTTGTAAGCTGCACCGTTATCCATGATTGTTGTAATGTCTCTGAAGGTAATTCCTTCTTTTGGCCAGTTTTCAACAGTTGTTACGTATTGCTTTAAATCCATTATGAAATAATCCTCCTTAGGAATATTGATATTCCTTCATTCGTTCATTAAACCATTGTTTCAATTCTAAGTATGGTGTATACAATAGCTTTTGTTCAATCTCTAATTGTTGTACACGTTTTTTATAAATTGATGCATCGGTGAGTGAACATTTCGGTGCATCACTATTTATAGTTATCAGACCATTCTCTATTTTAACAAATCCTAGTTCAAAAAACACGTTTGTCATAAATTTAATTACTTCTATATTTAATCCGATATGCTGTGATAATTGTTGAATATGGTTTTGCAAATGAAACGCTGGGCGTTTTTTTAAAAACGAATAGTACCACGCAAAATGTTCTCGAGAAGGCATACCATTGAAAAATTGTGAGTCTTGCGTATAAAATACTGCATAAATTCTTTTTGGATTATAGTGCTCAATAATCTTTTCTAATACTTCAACACTTTGAGGTAAATCTAAAAGGACGATATAAGGAGAAGATGTATCTATTGTCTGCTCATTAACTAATTGAATCGGTTCTTGAATAAGTGTTTTAAAATAATCTACTGTATTTTGCTGAAATGCTAACAACGCACACTGAGTAAGGGGAAGTGTATTAATCCATTTTTGAATAGGTTTTTTTCCTCTAAAATCATATAGTTGCCATTCATCAGTATGAACATCTGATATCATAATTTGAGGTTTTTTATTCCCTTGCCATTCATTTATTTGTAAATCCCCTACAAATGATAAATGTACACCATATGTAATTTCATCATGTAAATAACCCTTATTAAAACCGATTGCATCAATTGTACCATGAGCATCTTCAAGCTCTAGTTTAAGGTGATTGTCAGCAGCTCCAATTTTCCGCATGGAACGCACTTGAACATTTTGTAATGCGTAGATAGGTTTTGCAAATCCCGTTCCAAATGGCGCAAGTTTTCGAATTTCCTCGATTGATTCTACTGTAATTTCGCTTACTTCTACTGGGACATCGACTAAAAGTTTTGGCTCTAATAAATCATCCGTTAAACATTGCATTGCCAGCTCATGAAGACGTTTTCGCAACTCATCCACATGCTCCATGGCAAAGGTCATCCCTGCCGCCATCGGATGTCCACCAAAATGTGGTAGTATGTCACGATTTTTTGCAAGTTCATTATATAAATGGAATCCTTCAATACTTCGACCAGAGCCCTTTGCTGTCCCTTTTTCCGGGTCCAACGATAAAACAATAGTTGGTCGGTAATACTTCTCAACTAAACGAGAGGCTACGATTCCGATGACACCCGGGTTCCATCCTTCTTTTGCTACTACGATAACAAGAGAATTAGAAATAACAGGATTACTTTCAATTATATCAATTGCTTCCTCTGTAATCGTATGAACAATTTCTTTACGCTCAACATTCTTTTTATTTAATTGTTGCGCACCCTCTTGAGCATCTATTTCATTTTCGCTCATTAGAAAGTGTACCCCTGGATCTGCATCTCCTAATCTCCCAATGGCATTTAACCTTGGTGCAAAATAAAAACCAATCGTATCCTCATCAATTTCATGTTGTTTTACACTCGAAATTTCACATAATGCGCGAACCCATGGATTATGAGATGCACGTAATTGTTGAATTCCTTGTTGAACGATATAACGATTTTCTCCTACTAGAGGTACTAGGTCTGCTACTGTTCCAACAGCCGCAAATTCAAATAAATGATCAGGCACTTCACCATATAGTGCATGGGCTAGTTTAAAGGCAACCCCTACCCCTGCTAGCTCACCAAAAGGATAATGACCTTCTGGCACACGAGGATGTATTATAACGTCTGCTGGAGGTAACTCTTCACCTGCTTCATGATGATCTGTTACGATGACATCCATGCCAAGTTCTTTTGCAATACGAATCGGTTCAATTCCGCTGATTCCATTGTCGACAGTAATAATTAATTGAACGCCCTCTTCATAGGCCTTTCGAAATAAAGCTTCATGGGGGCCATAGCCATGTGTAAAACGATTAGGGATACTAAAATCTACATCAGCGCCTAAGTCTAACAACACATTTAACATGACGGTTGTACTCGTAATACCGTCTGCGTCGTAGTCACCGTATACTAAAATCTTCTCTCCATTTTCTAAGGCAGCCTCTATTCTTTCTACCGCTTCTTTCATCCCATGTAAGAGATACGGATCATGTAAATTTTTTTCATCCATATGTAAAATTGACTTCGCATCTTCTGTAGATGTAAAGCCTCTTGCAACTAATATTTTTGCAGCGAGTGATGAAATATGTAATTCATTTTGTAATCGAGCAATATCATTTTCATCTGGTTGTTGAATAATCCATTTCTTTTTTGATTCAATCATTTTCTCACTTCCTTAACTCTATTATTATAACGGAATTTATCACAGACTACTAATCCAGATAAAGGTTGGATAAAAATAAAATAGAGCAGTTTCTGATTGTATTTGTGACAAAACGAAGCACTTCGACAAATGCACTCGCTGCCTTCCACTCCAATCAACATATATTAGTCTAAATAAAGAAAAATCTGCTCATTTCATAAAATTAAAATGAGCAGATTCTTATCACCATGTATGTGAATCATTTTCAGGAAAAACAGTTTTCATTAAACAACTGGCTCGTCTGAACCCCATTGTTTTTTCTCTTTTTTCTCAACAACAGCGCCTTTTTTGTCCATTTCACGGCATTTTAATGTATACCAAATTTGAGCCGCAATACAAATTGACGAATACATACCAGTTACTAAACCAATAAGCAATGCAATTGAGAAGTTACGGATAGCAGGTGCGCCGAAGATTAATAATGCTACTACAACAATAATTACAGTTAAAACTGTATTAATTGAACGAGTCATCGTTTGACGTAGTGATTTATTTACGATTTCTGCAAGTTCTTCTTTTGTAGCAATTTTTTCTTTTCGATCTATGTTTTCACGAATACGGTCAAATGTAACAATCGTATCATTAATCGAGTAACCTACAATCGTTAAGATGGCGGCAATAAACGTAATATCTACTTCTAAACGTAAGAAGCTGAAAATAGCTACCATAAAGAAAACATCATGTAGTAACGATACAATTGCACCGACACCCATGCGCCATTCGAAACGGAAGGCAACATAAATAATTATTCCTAGAGCAGCTATTGCTAAGGCATAAATCGCATTTTTAACTAACTCACGACCAACAGTTGGAGAAACAGTGCTTATACTTGGTTCGTGACCATAATCCTTTGTTACAGCAGATTTTAAATCTAAAATTTCTTGTTGATTTAAGTCATCCTTAAACGTAACAACCGCTGTATTTTGTTCCTCACCTGAAATTATAATTTTTTCTGATGGGAATCCGATTTTCTCTAAATAATCATTCATTTCCTCTTGGGTTGTTTGTTGTTCCGTTAAAATTTCAACACGTGTACCACTAGAGAAATCAATACCTAAATTTAATTTAAAGATACTTATAATAACGACACCAACAATTAAGATTATTAAAGATAACGTATAGAACTTTTTACGGTTATGAACGAAATCAAAACGATCAAAATTCGTTGATAAATCTAATGACTCCAATCCTTCTGAAACATCATGGATTTTTGATTTTTTAACACCGAATAAAAATGGACTTGTAAAGTACCCACTCTTTACAAGAAGTCCGCCTAATACACGAGACAACCAAACAGCAGTTACAAAGCTTAGTATAATTGAAATCATTAATGTTGTTGCAAACCCTTTAACAGAGCTTGTACCAAAATAGAATAATACGACTGCAGCAAGTAGCGTTGTTAATTGCGCATCAATAATGGCTGACATCGACTGTCTCGAACCAAGATTGTACGCTTCTTTAATTGATTTACCGACCCGTAGTTCTTCTCGAATACGTTCAGCAGTTAAAATGTTTGCGTCGACAGCCATACCTATACCAAGCACAAGGGCAGCGATACCTGGTAATGTTAGCACTGCGTTTATCGCATTAAATACTACTAAAACTAAGTAAGTAAATACTGTTAGTGTAATAATTGAAATAAATCCAGGTAGTCGGTAATAGAAAAGCATAAATACAAATATAATAAGTACCCCTATTACACTTGCAAATACTGTACTTTTTAATGCTTGTTCACCAAACTGTGCTCCAACAGATGTGGAATAAATTTCAGTTAATTTTACAGGTAAAGCACCTGCATTTAATACACTTGCAAATTCTTTTGTTTCTTGAACTGTAAAGCTACCACTAATCATTACGTCCGTTGTATTTAAAACTTGATTAACAGATGCTGCTGAAACAAATTTTGGATCTGGTTTAGTTGCTTCAGCTTTGTATGAGTCTACACCTTCTTCAAAATCCAACCATACAACTAAAAGATTTTCTCCAGCGGGCATTTTAGAAATTTTTTCTGTTACTTCAGCAAATTTCGAAGCATCTTTTAATGTAAGTGTAACGATAGGTCGGTTTTGCTGGTCAAATGATGGAGCAGCTCCCCCCTCAACCAAATCAGTTCCATCTAGTAAAATGTTGTCATTTACATCTCGGAAAGTTAAATTTGCTGTACTTGATAGTAATTCTCGGGCAGATGATTGATCATCGATACCAGCTAGCTGAACACGGATTCGATCTTTTCCTTCTACCTGTATACTAGGCTCACTTACACCAAATTGATTAATTCGATTGGAAAGTGCCGTTGTAGTATCCGTCAAAACACTATCTGTAATTTCTTGTCCTTTTGCAAGAGGTTCTACTTCATATAAAACTTCAAATCCACCTTGTAAATCTAAGCCGAGCTTTATATCCTTTAAAACTCCTTGAACAGTTGTACCCATCGCAGCAAATAATACGATTGTAATTAGTACAAAAGTAAGTATGCGGCTTTTTAACTTCATTTAATTGTCCTCCTCAAGATTTGCGTATACCCCGCTTTGTATACACAAAAAACGCATGAAGCGTTCTCTTTCAAAAATAATTCAAAATGCATAAATTTTAAAATGATTTAAACTAATTAAATCACTATTCTTATGTAACAAATTTATTATGAGTTACCTTTGTCTAGCTGTCAAACCGAATCCTCTAGAAATTATTCCTTTTCCTTCGAATAATTAGGTGCTAATAACAGTTGTAATTCCTCTTTTGTTACTTCTTGAAACCAATTTGTTGTTTGGTATTGTTGAATTTGAAAATAGCTTACTATTTCGGACGGTTTTATTGAATAGATTGTTTCAACGATTTCAAATAACCGAAGTTCTTCAACTCTTTTTTTTCTCCATTTTTTACGAAGACAAAAATTCCATATTTCTTCTATTGTAATTCCATCATACTGATAATACGTTATTTCATCCAATTTGCTTTGTAATACTGGTAAAACTTTATTGTATAGCTGTTCGTACTGAATCATAACAATCACCCCAACCAGTAGTTTTAACTAGCAACGTCCAAGCATACAAATATTGTATCTGATATTTATGGAAATGAGAAGGGATTGAATTAATGGGATCTTTTGTAAAGGGAACTATTTTTTTAACGTTTGTTATTTTCTTGTCGAAGTTATTTGGCTTTATATATAGAATTCAATTTATGAGGATTGCCGGGGAAGAAGCTGTCGGTATATACATGACCTCCTACCCAGCCTTTGTATTTTTCATTTCAGTATTACAATTAGGTATTCCAATTGCGGTTGCAAAAATAATAGCAGAACTACATGCTAAAAGAAGAGATGGACAACTAAAGTCTGTAATGAAAACAGCTTCAAGATGGTCCATCGTATCAATCATTCTTTTCACACCAATACTTTATTTCTTTATACCATATTTGGCGGGCACCCTTTTACATAATGAAGCTACAAAGTTAACTCTTTATATTGCTTTAGGTGCTGTACCAATCGTAGTATTATCTGGACTTTTCCGAGGTTATTTACAAGGTATTGCCGTTATTTCAGCAACAGCTTGGTCTCAAATGTTAGAGCAAGTTGTTCGAATCGGATTAATCACATTCTTATTACCATTTTTCGCAACACCAGATAATCCTGCTACTACTGCAGCCTATGCAATGGGAATTACTGGCATTGGCGAACTGTTCTCTTTAATTTATTTATATCTTCATTACAATCTGAAGAAAAAAAGACCGAAGCCTTCAGACTCTACAAAGGCTTATCCAACAATGCCATTACTACGTATCGCAGTACCTTCTGCAGGTAGCCGACTATTTGGAACATTTACATGGTTTTTAGAACCAATCGTCTTCTTGAAAGCTCTTACAGTAGCGGGCGTTACGGCGACTGGAGCAACAACTTTATACGGAATTATTTCAGGTGTGCATATACCCTTACTGTTATTCCCATCATTTATTCCAAACGCACTTGCTATAGTTCTTATTCCGGCAGTTAGTGATGCAGTAGCGCGAAGCAACCATAAATTATTAAATGAGCGAATTGGAATTTCCTTGCGCTTATCTTCTTTAATTGGCTGTTATGCAGCGACTTATTTTTTCCTACATGGTGATGAGCTAGCAATGAGACTTTTCCACCTTGAAGAAAATAAAGGATTTATGCGCATACTTGCACCAATATTTTATTTTTATTATATTCAAAGTCCGCTTCATTCGATATTACAAGCTGTTGATGAAGCTCGACCTGCAATGATGAATTCTATTTATGGTGGACTTGGAAAACTGTTTGTCATGTTTGTACTAGCTTCTCAACCGTTTATTCAAGAACGCGGTGCCATTATTGCGATTGGATTTGGAGTTTTAATTACATCCTTTTTACATATCGCCACACTTCGAGGACATAAAATGATTAGCGCTGGTTTCCGCTTCTTCGCAGTTCCGTACGGAATTTTTATTGTTACATGTATCATTCAGTCGTTTATTTTACCAAAATTACCGTTTGATTTTTGGACAAATAGTGCATTTACGGTAATTGTTCTAACTTTACTGCTTATACTAACGAACCAATTTAAATGGAGTGATTTTAACTATTTAAGATCGATTCTTTCTCGTCGTGTTTAATTGCACATGAAATTCACTATTTTCATAACAGCAATAAAATATATCTTTAATATCTTGATAACCCATCTTATATAAATTTTCAATAAGCCAATCTTCATCCTGTTCTATAAGCTTTAAATGTTTATCCACAATTTCACCATCAACAATAAGTGGTAAAATAAGTGGATCTTCATTTTTTAAAAAGATAGATAATTTTCCTGAAGGCTCTAAAAAAGCATACGCAACATTTTGAATCGAGGGGATTCTTTCTTCACGCATTTGTTGAAATAAGTCATCTAAATTGTACCTTTGCTTTTTCATCTCTTCTTGATTGATGACACCATCACGAATAATAATAGAAGGATCCCCATCAATTACGTCACGTAATTTTTTACTTTTTAAGGTCAAAAGTGAGTTTAAATATTGAATCGCTAATAAAATAATAATAGGTAATATACTTTCAAATATTGGTTTATCTACACCTTCTATAGCAAATGCGACACACTCTGCTATTAAAACAAATACGACTAAATCCATAATACTTAATTCGCCGACTTCTCTTTTTCCCATTAGGCGAAATACAATTAAAATAAATATATATAAAAATACTGTCCTTATAAGGAGTTCCCAATACACTTCCATAGCCCCCATCCTTTCTCCACACATTGTAGGCACATCGATTCGTAACTATTCATTTAATTGGTGAGTCTTTCGTCCAAGATTTTATGAAAATAAAAAGCTTACTAATTTGGAACTTGTCCAATTTAGTAAGCTTTTAGTATATACAGATTAATCTGTAATTACCCGTCCAATTGCTTGACGCTCAAATTTTAAACGCGTATTTCCGTCAACAATAATAACTACTGCTGAATCCTCGATTGCATCTACTTCACCATGTAGACCACCAATCGTTACTACTTTATCTCCGCGCTTTAAGCTACTTTGCATTTGTGCAGTTGCTTTTTGCCTTTTTTGTGCGGGTCTAATTAAAATAAACCACATCGCAACGAACATTATAAGTATTGGTAATAAACCTAAAAATGAATCTCCCATTAAATATAACCTCCTTTCAAAATCTCACTTATTAAGTATAGTATAAATCGAGTAGAAAAAGCGATTTGAAACTATTATTTTTATGAAAATAATCATATTTTTTTCAAAACTACTAAAAATTTAAAGTTATTTCTTCAAATCAAATTTCAATATCCTTAGAAGTTTTTTGCATCTGGTTTGTTAAACCCATATTTTTCAAAAAATTCTTCTCGGAAATCGCCAAGTCGATCTTCACGAATTGCTTGTCTAACTTGTTCCATTAATTTCAGTAGGAAATGTAAATTATGATATGTCGTTAAACGGATTCCAAATGTCTCTTCTGTACGAATAAGGTGGCGAACATAAGCACGCGTATAATTTTTACATGTATAGCAATCACATTCCGGATCAATCGGACCAAAGTCGCGGGCATATTTCGCATTTTTTACTACTAATCGACCTTCAGACGTCATTAGCGTACCATTGCGTGCAATCCGAGTAGGTAGTACACAGTCAAACATATCAATTCCCCGAATAGCTCCATCGATTAGGGAATCCGGTGAACCAACACCCATTAAATAACGTGGTTTATTTGCGGGTAATAACGGTGTCGTATATTCAAGCATACGATTCATTATATCTTTAGGTTCTCCAACTGAAAGTCCACCAACAGCATAGCCTGGTAAATCTAGTTCAACTAAAGCTTCGGCTGATCGTTTACGCAGTTCTTCAAATTCCCCACCTTGAACGATACCAAAAAGGGCTTGATCTTCTGGTCGTTGATGCGCTTCTTTGCAACGCTTAGCCCAACGTGTTGTACGGTCTACTGAATCTAACATGTAGTCATAAGTTGCTGGATAAGGAGGACATTCATCAAAAGCCATCATAATATCTGATCCTAAATCATTTTGAATTTCCATCGCTTTTTCTGGACTTAAGAAAAGTTTATCGCCATTTAAATGATTGCGGAAATGAACGCCGTCTTCTTCAATTTTACGAAAATCGCTTAATGAAAAAACTTGAAACCCTCCCGAATCAGTTAAAATTGGACGATCCCAATTCATGAACTTATGAAGACCTCCAGCTTCTTTAATAATATCGTTACCAGGTCGAAGCCATAGATGATACGTATTCGATAAAATAATACCCGCATTCATTTCTTTTAATTCTTCTGGCGACATTGTTTTAACTGTCGCTTGAGTACCAACAGGCATAAATGCTGGTGTCTCAAAAGAACCATGTGGCGTATGAACAATTCCAAGTCTAGCACCTGTTTGCTTACAAGTTTTTATTAATTCATATGTTACTGCTGGTTTTGTCATATTTTATTTATTTCCTCTCTCTAAGAAAAGCCCAAGCGCATGGCTTACCGCATTAGTAAAAAACCAATCGATTAGGCAACCGCTTGCGCTAAACACTCTTCAATAATTTTCTATTTGTCTTTACTAATATTTTCAATCCTTACGAATTGGACGAATAAACATTGCGTCGCCAAAGCTAAAGAAGCGATATTTTTCTTTCACTGCTATATTATACGCATTTAATATAATTTCTCTAGAAGTTAACGCACTAACTAGCATTACTAATGTCGATTTAGGAAGATGGAAGTTCGTAATCAGTCCATCAATCGCTTTATATTCAAAGCCTGGGTAGATAAAGATGTTTGTCCACCCTTGTTCTGCTCGAATTTCACCATCATATTTATGAGCGATTGTTTCGAGAGTTCGTGTCGACGTTGTACCAACTGCAATCACTTTCCCACCATTTGCTTTTATACGGTTAATAGTCTGTGCCGCATCTTCTGTTACACTATAAAATTCTGAATGCATATCATGATTTTCAATTGAATCAACGCTTACTGGGCGAAATGTCCCAAGGCCAACATGAAGTGTAATAAAAACGATTTCTACACCTTTTGCTTTAATTTCCTCTAAAAGTTCAGTTGTAAAATGTAAACCTGCAGTTGGAGCAGCAGCTGAACCAATTTCTTTTGAATAAACCGTTTGGTAACGTTCACGATTATCTAATTTTTCATGAATGTATGGAGGTAATGGCATTTCTCCTAATTTATCCAAAATTTCATAAAAAATACCATCATAGCTAAATTTAAACATTCTCCCACCATGATCCAATTCATCTATACAAGTTGCTTTTAGTAACCCATCGCCGAAAGTAATTACTGTTCCAACCTTTACTCTTTTCGCTGGTTTTACAAGTGTTTCCCATTCATCATCATTGCCCTGTTTTAATAATAAAAGCTCAATATGGGCACCTGTTTCTTCTTTTACCCCAAATAATCGTGCAGGCATTACACGAGTGTCATTTAAAACGAGGCAATCCCCTTCATGCAACTCTTCTACAATATATTTAAATAGACTATGCTCCACTTCACCTGTTTTTCGATCTACAATCATCAACCTGCTTGCAGTACGATCCTCTAGTGGTGTTTGTGCAATTAACTCTTCTGGTAAATGGAAATCAAAATCTTCTACTTTCATTTAAAAAACTTCCTTTATTTAGATTGTTCTGGATAAGTATAGCCAAAATGTTCATATGCTAATTTGGTTGCAACTCGTCCTCTTGGTGTTCGTTGTATAAAGCCAATTTGCATTAAATATGGTTCATACACATCTTCTATCGTTACTCGCTCTTCCCCAATTGATGCAGCAATTGTATCTAGCCCCACTGGACCGCCACGGAACCGTTCAATCATACTAATCATCAACTTATGATCGATATGGTCAAGTCCTAATGGGTCAACTTGTAATAATTCTAGTGCTTGTTTTGCTAAAGTATGGGAAATTGAACCGTCACCAATTACTTGCGCATAATCACGTACTCGTTTTAATAAACGATTAGCAATTCGAGGCGTCCCTCTTGAACGTCTTGCAATTTCACGAGCTGCAACTCGTTCAATTTCAACATTAAATAATTGGCTACTTCGCAATACAATTTCGATTAAAGACTCTTCATCATAATAATCAAGTCGCAATAAAACACCAAAACGATCCCTTAACGGTGCAGATAAGGAACCAGCTCTTGTTGTTGCTCCGACTAATGTAAACGGTGGTAAATCAAGACGAATAGATCGCGCTTCATGGCCTTTCCCTACAACGATATCTAAACAAAAATCCTCCATCGCTGGATATAACACTTCTTCGATTGCACGTGGCAGTCGATGGATTTCATCAATAAATAACACATCACCGGGTTGAAGAGAGCTAACAATCGCTGCTAAATCACCAGGACGTTCTATAGCAGGTCCACTCGTTAAACGAATATTTACATCCATTTCATTTGCAATGACAGCCGCTAAAGTTGTTTTCCCTAATCCAGGAGGACCATATAGTAAACAATGATCAAGACTTTCCTGACGAAGTTTTGCAGCTTCAATGAATATATTCAAGTTGTCCTTTACCTTTTGTTGACCAATATATTGGGATAATCTCTGAGGTCGAAGTGAAAGCTCAAATTGTTCGTCAAATTCATTTACTTCACTTGAAATAATTCTCTCTGACATCATTATCCTCCCTTTGTTATTTTAAACTTAACAATAGTTGCAATGCGTGTTTCATATAGCTATCTGTTGTCGTAAGCTCTTCGTTATCCTCTAAACTTGGTTTAATTTTCGCTAACTCTTTCTCGGAATAGCCCAGAGCTGTTAATGCAAGAATTGCCTCTTCTAGTTCATGTTTATTTGGATTTATGCCAAACAGAGGTAACTCCTCTTCTGTACTCGGTAATATAACAGTATCTAGTAAGGAACCTAGTTTACCTTTTAAGTCTAATATCATTTGACGTGCTGTTTTTTTACCTACTCCAGGGAATTTAACTAAAAAGGCTTCATCTTCTAATTCAATTGCTTGAATAACTTGTGTTGGATTCCCACTAGCTAGTATTGCTAACGCCCCTTTTGGACCAATACCAGAAACAAGAATTAGTTTGCGGAAAAGCTCACGTTCATCGAGTGTTCGAAATCCAAATAACATTTGGGCATCTTCTCGAACATGCATATGTACAAAAATTTGTTGATGTTCCTCTTTTAGTCTAAAGGCAAAGGGATTAGGCGAGTAAATTTGCCAACCAATTCCTTGCTGCTCTAGTACTATATATTCTGGTGTTATTCTTGTAATTTGACCAATTAAGTAATCATACATCAAAAATCCCTCACATTCACTGTTAAAGATTATAGCACACTGTTCGCTTTAACCCCGAACAAAAATATCTAAAAAAACATAGTCGTCCATTAACTATCAATTTAAATGGACTATCTCTTTTTCCCTTTCCAGATAAGATAAAATAAATTCAGAAGACGCAGCCTACCACTGTTCTAGTTGCGGCAGCTAGCTCCTCGACAACTGGAAGAGCCGCCTCCATTTTTCTTGGTAAGCTGCGAGTTATATAAGAAGATTTAGAAGCATGTCCTAACTGTGAGCGGGCCTTACACAAAGCGCATAAACAGTCGTAGAAACACAATGTGATTCTGCGGCTTGTATGTTAAAGCCCGCTCACCTACCCTAAACTATATTTAAATCCTCATAAGAACTTCCTTTATTCACAAAAGAAAGACCGTCCTTTTTAGACGGCCGTTAAATAAATGTTTTATTTAATTGATTCCTATTAATTTTAACATAAATTAGCTTTCTATTACTCTTTCTTTTGTAATTTTTCAGTTTCGTTAATTAAATCAGGCCAATGCCTTAACGCTTTTTCCGTAAATGGCATTAAATAGTCTAAAAAAGCTTCTTTATCGTAATCTCCAAGTTGTAGAACATAAAGCCATTCACGCAATAGTTCATTTGGATATTGAAGATAGAATATTTTTTCTAAGCAAAGCTCATATAAAAATGGATGTTCTTTTAATAAGCCCTTTAAATTATAATCAATCGTCGGCAAGGCACGATGCATCCATAAAATCATTTCTTCAGCAGAATCTCCTACTACAGCTAAATCAAAATCAATTAACTTCATCATTTTATCTTCACACACTAAAAAGTTATGATGTACAACATCACCATGAAGTAAAGTTAATTTGCCTGAAACTTTCTGTTTGTGTCTTTTCATTTGTTTCAATACTTTACTTGCATAAATTGCAATATCATAATATCCATGCTGTAAATACGGACGTAATTCCGCTTCGTTTAATAAAAACTTTTCAAGACGGGCGTTCCATTTATGGAATAAGTTTTGTCTCGGTATAACATGATAACTTTTCCAGTCAATTTTGTCTCCTGTCTCATGTAACGATTTTAAAATTTTTAAAGCTTGCTTGCGATGATCACCACTTGCGAAGTCTGCACTCATGCTGTTTGGTTGCCAAAGCTGAACAAGTAAATTCGGTTCCTTACTTTTTTTCAAAGGAATAACATATGGAAACTCAATTGCTTCTAACTGTTGGTGTATTAACTTTACTTTTTCTGCAACAGAAGGATTTTCATATTTTTTTATAAATAAAGTACCTTTTGAAGTCTCATGCTTCCATATATTGTTTTTTATTTGCATTTTAATATTTCCAAGGTGTGTAATGTGATGAATAAGGATTCATGTATGGTTTATGACAATTTGGATATATCATTTGTTGTTGTGGCATTATGTTGTAAGGCATTACTTGTTGCATATCATAAGGACCATAATAAGCATGAGATGGATGAATACCAAAATCGTACATATCTTGATAATCAGTTACACCAGCTATATTTGTTTCGTTCCCAAAGTCTTTATCTTTTGAACAGTCTCCACTATTATCTGGCATTACAAATTTAGATAAATCTTCAGTTTTCTCAGGACTAATATTTGTAGAGTCTACTAACCAGTCAGGTAATCCTTCATCATCTTGAAAATTAGTATCCATTACAGGCGAAACATCATAATTCGGTTCAAAATTCTGCATATTATAAGGCATAATTTGTTGTGGAGCATAGTTTCCTTGGCATCCACAATCATAATTTATTAGCTGAGGTTCAAAGCAACCACATGGGAATGGTTGTTGAAAAAATGGTTGTTCATTACATCCACATGGTGATGGTTGATGATGAAAATGTTGTTCTTTGCATCCACATGGTGATGGATGGTGATACTGCGGTTGTGGGTGTGGAATAAATGGTACGTACACAATGTGTGGCTGTGGAACTGGAACATATTCAATTTCTTTTTCTACATCTTTTTCCACTACTTGCTGTACCTGTTGTACTTGTGTTTGTGACATTGGTTGTTGTGGTAACTCTATAAATATTGGCTGTGGCATCGGTTGTGGCATTGGCATCGGCATTGGTTGTGGTTGTTGGAAATGCATTTGTGGTGCAAAATCAAAATGTAATTGAGGTGGAACCGGTGCTGGCATTGGTGGTTGAATTGGTGCGGGTATTGGTGCTGTTTCTACGACTTTAGGTACTTCTTTTACTGGTTGAGTCATTTTTTCTTTTGTCATAATTTCTTTAGGAGCTGTTTCTACAGCTTTCGGAACAATAGGTGCAGTTTGTTGTTCTTTTGTCATTTTTGCCTTTGTTCCTGCTCCAGCTTCCGTTGATGTTTCAGGTAAAACAATTTCCATTCCAGGAACAATATAATCCGGATTTGCTAAATGAGCGTTTAAACGTTTTAATTCTTCTAAACCTATCCCATACTGTTTCGCTATTCTCCATAGCGTATCACCTTTTTGAACAATATGAATTCGCACAAACATCCTCCTTTTCTCGTTTTATAATATGTGACTCGAATGAAAAGGACACAAAAAAATACAACGTTTTGTTTAGTTCCTCGTGATAAACTATGAATGTTGGCGTATTGTATATACATGAAATTTCTCAAGAATGAGGTGTCAAAATGAAAAAGATGTTAGGAGAAGAGCGACGACAAGAGCTTTTAACATTATTAAAAAACTCAAATGGTCCGATAACAGGAACCGATTTAGCAAAGCATGCAAATGTCTCTAGACAAGTTATTGTAAATGATATGAATCTATTAAAGGCTAAAAACGAACCCATTATGGCAACTAGTCAGGGCTACTTATATTTGAAAATGGACGATAATGTCGAAACAATCGAACGAAAAATTGTTTGTTTACATAGTGCAGAGCAGGCTGAGGACGAGATGCTAACAATTGTTGATTGCGGTGTAACGATTAAAAATGTTATTGTGGAACATCCAGTTTATGGGGAAATTACTGCATCAATGATGTTGTCAAATAGAATGGACGTAAATAATTTTCTTAAACGAGTCAACGAAACAAATGCAAACTATTTGTCTAATTTAACTAACGGTACACATTTACATGTTATATCTGCCGCTTCTAATGAACAACTTGACCGTTGTGAACAAATGTTGCGGGAAAAAGGTTATTTGATAGAAGGCTGACATTGTAAAATAAAAAAATACTCCCCATTAGATCAGCAGATTTTATTAAATCAGTCTACCTAATGGGGAGTTTTTTTACAAAAACCGGTCTAAATCTTCTTTTTTAGGAATCATGCAAGTGTCTTTTTTTCCAAGTAAATGTCTTCTCTTTGCAATAAAGTTATAAACGCTATCACGAATCGGTTTTGGAACGATGTTAAAAATGTAAAACATCTTCCATAGTCCATCAAGTTTTTTGCTAATACGTAGTGCTGCTGTTGATTTTGTATAATACTTATTTCCTTCAATTAAAATGACACTTTCCATATTATTTGGAATACCATATTTTTTTATTAAATTTTGACCACTTTCACTTTGAATAGATGCAAATTTAAACCATTTATTGTGATCCCTTTTTACAATAAATTGAACACTTCGATCGCAAAAATTACATTCCCCATCAAATAATATAATATGATTCAATGCGCATCCCTCATTCCTCACTCAGGAGTTAAATATGTATAATATGTTCCAAGGGATTTTACTGTGCAGCCTAATGCTGTTAGCTCTTCAAGAGCCCCTTTCATCATTGGCTCATTTTCGTCAGCTACGATATCAATGATAAAGAAATAATGTCCTAATCCTGTTTTTAAAGGTCTAGATTCAATTTTACTTAAGTTTAATTTACGCCAAGCAAAGACAGATAAAACTTGATGCAAAGTTCCTGATTCATCTGTTGGCAGAGTTAGCATGATAGTTGTTTTTGAATCTTCCTGTGTATTTTTAATTGATATACGTTCATTTTCTTTTGATAAAACAAAAAATCGAGTATGGTTAAAATGAAAATCATGTATATTATGCTCTACTATTTCTAACCCGTATTTTTCTGCTGAAGACGAATTTCCAATCGCAGCAATACAACGCTCAGGATGATCTGCTACAAGCTTTGCAGCCGCTGCTGTTGAGGAATATTGGTGTAAAGGTACGCCACTAAAACGATAAAATAAATATTTATGACATTGTGCTAAAGCATGAGGATGTGAATAAACCCCTTCAATATTTTGCCAATTGTTTCGTTGAGCTTTATTTACCATTAAATGCTGTTGGATTTTCGATAATACTTCAGCTATTACAAATAAATTTGCTTCATGATATAAATAATCTACTGTAAGTGGTACTGATCCTTCTAAGGCGTTTTCAACAGGCACAACTGCATAGTCTACTGCCCCTTTTTCTACTGCTTCAATACATTCTGGAATAGTTGTATATGGCATGAGCCATTCATTTGGAAATAGTCCTTTTGTTGCTAAATATGTAAAGGAAGCTTCGGGTCCTAAATAAGCAATCCGTTTCTCCCATGTTTCATTATTCACTACATATGCCCCCTAAAAATTTTCAAACAAATTTAATATTTCAATCATTTATATTCGAAAAAGAGAGAGCAATAATTTTACTTGCTCTCTTTTCAAGTATATGATCTTTAAAATTGGCTAAAATGTCCATATTTCTTCGTCATACAATGTAGACAAACTACTTAGTTTTTTCTCTATAATGCGCCGGAACTAATAACTTCTGCTGACTCTACAAATTCTAGTTTCTTTAATTGTTGTAACAATTCATCTAACTCAATTTCCATACTTGTTACATCTAATGATAGCGTGACATTAGCACGCCCTTGGATTGGAATGGTTTGATGAATTGTTAACACATTACAATGAGCTACAGTTATGATTTCTAAAAGCTTTGCTAAAGTACCTTTTTCATCCTGTAATTGTATAAAAATCGTTAAAATTCGTTCTCTGACAATGGAGTGAAAAGGAAAAACGGCATCACGATATTTATAAAATGCGCTTCGTGACAGATCCACTTCCTTTACTGCATCCCATATTGAAGATACAGCACCACTTTGCAAAAGATGTTTTGCTTCTAATGTTTTTTGCATCGCATCTGTTAATACGTCTTCACGTACTAAATAGTACCGTTGATTCGCAACGTTTTTCATACTCTCCCCCCGAAAATCAGCAATCAGTTGACAAATATTATTCAACAAATTCAAATTCAAATTCTAGTAAGCGAACGATATCCCCATCAGTCGCTCCACGTTCTCGTAATGCATCATCTACACCCATTGCACGTAATTGACGAGCAAAACGACGGATGCCATCTTCACGACTAAAATCAGTCATTTTAAACAGACGTTCAATTGAATAACCTGAAATTACATATGCACCATCATCATCACGAGTAATTTCGAAGTCTTCACCTTTTTTCTCATGTTTGTAAAGAACTGTCGCATCACTATCTTCTGCAACGACTTCATGAAGCTCGAAATGAGGCGTTACTTCAAGTAAATCAGCAATTTCAAATAATACTGGTTTTAAGCCTTGACGGGAAATCGCTGAAACTGGAAATACTTTTACTGTATCTCCCACTTTTTCCATAAATACTTTTAAGTTTTCTTCAGCTTCTGGCATATCCATTTTATTTGCTACAACGATTTGTGGCCGTTCCGTTAAGCGTAAATTGTATTGTTTTAATTCCTCATTGATTGTTACGTAGTCCTCATACGGATCGCGACCTTCCATACCAGACATATCAACTACATGTACAATAACTCTCGTACGTTCAATATGACGAAGGAATTGCATACCAAGACCAACGCCTTGATGGGCACCTTCGATTAAACCTGGCAAGTCGGCCATAGCAAAGCTTCTACCATCTTCCGTTTCAACCATTCCTAAGTTAGGAACAATTGTTGTAAAATGGTATGCGCCAATTTTTGGTTTTGCAGCTGAAACGACAGATAGTAATGTTGATTTTCCTACACTAGGGAATCCTACTAATCCTACGTCAGCTAATACTTTTAATTCTAATATAACATTTAATTCTTGTCCTGGCTCCCCTTTTTCTGCAAGTTCTGGAGCCGGGTTTGCAGGAGTAGCAAATCGTGAATTTCCTCGACCTCCACGACCACCTTTTGCAATAACAGCTTTTTGCCCGTGTTCAACTAAATCAGCAATTACTGCGCCTGTTTCTTCGTTCATTACAACTGTACCAGGTGGGACTTTTACGATAAAATCATTTGCATTTTTCCCATGCATACCTTTACTCATCCCATGCTCGCCACGCTCAGCTTTAAAATGACGTTTATAGCGGAAGTCCATTAATGTACGTAAGCCCTCTTCTACTTCAAATACAACATTCCCACCATGGCCACCATCTCCGCCAGCAGGACCTCCATTCGGTACATATTTTTCTCGACGAAAGGCGACCATTCCATCTCCGCCATCGCCACCCTTCACATAAATCTTAACGTGATCGACAAACATTACTTTCACTCCTGTTCTAAGCTTAAAACATATTTCCAAGAAACGTTTGATTGCTCATATGTTTCAACTTTTAAATTGTTCAATTCTTGATGACTAAATAAATGCTCTTCCCATTTTCCTTTTAAATCAAAAGTTAATTTAAAACCATTTTCATCAGAATCAAGATTTATGAATAACTGTTGTTCTGTATATGGATCTAAATGATCATAAACATGAATAACTGTCTTTTCTAAGTATTCTACAATTTGCTCATCTTTTTTCATATCAACTGGAACTGTTACATTGCTTTCAATCTTTAATTCAAAAGCAGGATATTTCCAATGTAGAGTTTGAAGCCATTCGATTGTTTTTGGCAATTGTAAGTTATTAATATTTGAAACCGTTTTACAATTCTCCGAAGCTCTTTCAATAATCGACTTTGCTTCTTCTACTTTTCCTAAATCTAAGTTCATTTTAATTAGTTGAAGTTGATTCATAAAATCATGATTGGCAAATCTGATAATTTCATTAACTGTAAGTGCTAGAGTTTTCATTTGGATCCTCCAATCAAAACTAAACAATATGCTATTAGTATGAATTATAGTATAACAAGTTTTACTATATTTTTCCCCTATCACCGATATTACGTTAATTCCATTATGCTTATCTAACCCTCATTTTAATTTCAAACTCATTAAAGCTAAGTCCAAAATCCGTAACAATCAACCAGATACTTTAACTACATTGACTGTCGAATGGAGATAAATACTATAAGAAAATTTCAGTTATTCATTTAAAACGTAAACGCCCCGTTAAGCCCTGATAGCTACATGCGAGACTTGACGCACATGTGAGATACAGACCGCGACCTCGATGGGCTTTGCACACCAAATTTACATATTAGTTAAAAGGTTCATAATCGCTAGCTCCAAACATTAAAAAAGGACTGCTGGCTAGCAGTCCTTAAATTCTTTATAGAATTAAGCTTCTTGAGCTACTGGGTAAACACTTACTTTTTTCTTGTCGCGACCTAAACGTTCGAATTTTACAACGCCGTCAACTTTAGCGAAAAGTGTGTCATCACCACCGCGGCCTACGTTTGCACCTGGGTAAATTTTTGTACCGCGTTGACGGTAAAGAATTGAACCACCAGTTACGAATTGACCATCAGCACGTTTAGCACCAAGGCGTTTTGCTTCAGAGTCACGTCCGTTCTTTGTAGAACCTACCCCTTTTTTCGAAGCGAAAAATTGAAGGTCTAAAGATAATAATAATTTCATTTCGTTCCACCTCCTACTAGGTTGTAGTTGATTTGAATGTATTGACCATAGCTTTGAACCATCGAGTAAACTTGAGCTGTCATCACTTGGACAATAAGTTGTAATTTAACATCGATTTCAGTATCAATATCAGTAGGAAGGTCTACACGTAAGTAGCCTCCTCCTTCTGTCGCTTGTTCGACTTTAGGTTCGATTTGCAATAGTGCATAAATTGCATTAACTATACCAAAGGCAACAGTTGATGCCCCTGCACATACTAAATCTTTTCCTGTTTGGTCGTACCCAGCGTGACCTGAAAACTCAAATGCAGACACATGTCTATTTTCATCGTGGTGAATCGTAACAGTAATCATTTCCATTCACCTCTCGTTATTAAGCGTTGATAGATTCAACAACTAATTTTGTGTAAGGTTGACGATGACCTTGTTTACGACGGTAGTTTTTCTTCGCTTTGTATTTGAAAACAGTGATTTTTTTAGCACGGCCTTCTTTAACAACTTTCGCTGTTACAGTAGCACCTTCTACAGTAGGAGCACCTACTTTAACTGTTTCTCCACCTACGAATAAAACTTTATCAAAAGTTACTACTTCGTCAGCTTGAACACCTAATTTTTCAACATAGATTTCTTGTCCAGCTTCTACTTTGATTTGTTTTCCACCAGTTTCGATAATTGCGTACATTTACCTGCACCTCCTCTTAGACTCAGACTCGCCTGTTACGAAAGGTGATCTAAAAGATGCTTAAAAACCTTCCCAGAGCGGTTGTAGCACGGGTGCTACAAACAATAACATTACAATATTATCATAGCGATATAGTCACGTCAACCGATTCATTACATGTTTCTCAAAAGCCAATCTATATTTTCGATATCGCCATTCACTTATAATTTTTATAAGTAAAAAAATACTTAATACTAGTAAAAATAATGTTTTCGGCAACAATATAAATGTAATAATCATTGTTAATGTAACAAGAATTAACGAAATTGATAAATAAAGCTCATAAGCTCTTGCTCTTGGATAAAAAATTAAAATAAGTGCCATGATGATTCTACCACCATCTAAAGGCCAAATGGGAATAATATTTACTCCTAATAATACAAATTGAATTTTTAATAATAAATCTGCAACTAATGGATCTAAAAAAGGAGAGACAGCTATACATAAAATTGTTGCAATTGGTCCACCAAGCGCAATAATAAGCTGTTTTCCTGGTGAAATTGCTACCCCGCCTTGCAGTTCAATTTCTCCACCATACGGCATAATGACACATCGCTCAACTTTGACTCCACACAATCGAGCAGCAACAATATGTCCGAGTTCATGAATAATTAATGATGATAAAATAAGTGCATAATATGAAACATTCCCGTACAAAACCATCCCGAACAACAAAGGCAAAAATAATGGATGAATTGTCATACGCATCATGATTGCGTATGCTCTTTCATCCATTCTAGAGTTTCCTCAAGATTTAAAACCTTCCCATGCTCTTCTATTTTAATGTATAAATCTCCCGCTTCCTTATTCGCAATTGTACTTCCTCTTTCAATTGATGTATATGGTAATAATGAAAACGAATCAACATTTCCATAAGTAATCGTTGTATTATCTTCATAAAAAACAGAAATTGTTTTCCCTGTCGTTTTTGAATGACCTGTATAAACTACAAGACCATTTTCAATCGCGAGAATTGGAATTGCTTGTTCGTATGTTAACAAATAGCCATTATCATATGGTTTTACAGCAACATATGATAATAATTCTTGGTTGATCGCCTCTGAAGATACTGTTATTGTCGGTTCAGTTTCCCTTCCAAATACCTCTCTTAACACATTGCGCATCATTGTCAGATCCTCTGAACTATATACAACTTTTTTAACGTCCATATTAATTTGTCCGCTTTCCTGCAAACGATTACCAATTAAAACAATCGCACAGAGAACAAAAGCTGCAACCCATTTCCATTTTTTGTTCACTACCTCATCCATTCTCTTTTTCATAGTATATGAAAAATATGAAAATACGATTCAATTTGAAATAAAAAAGAACTGTCGTAAAACATCGTTTTTTTGTGATGAACATTGTAATCAGGTTATATGAAATAACTTATATTATGAAAATCCTAAACTGATTAAATAAAATAAATATTCCATTCTTCATAATAAAAATCTATTGTTCCTTAGCTTATGAACATAAGAATAGAGAGTTGAATTCTTTTTCGGTTAACTATAATAAATATTGTGTATAGCTCCTTAAAAAAAGTCTAAAGGAATAACCCCATAGACTATGCAGAATTTAAAATTGCATTTTGTATTATTTGTAGTAACATTCAATCCTGTTATTTATTTATTTGTTCCCGAATTTTATTAAGTTGTTCCAAAGAAAGCTTACTAAGAGATTCTCTAATTTCTTCCTCAATTAGCTTCCTATTACTTTCCTGATAACGACTCCACCATTCTCGAAGACCTTTCGTATTATCAAAAATGTATCCAATATCTATCTCCTCATTATCTTCATCTGACAAATAATCCAGTACTGATGCTAACATACGTGTCAGATTATCAATTTCATCATTGTTTTGATGACTATTTGGTATTTGATCAATGTTCTCCTTATCCAATTCTTCATTGCTTTGGGAAGGTTTTTTTGGCATCGTTACACACCTACTCAACTTATTTTTATGTTTAGTATTACCCTTTAAAATAAATTAATTAAGTTTTTTAAAATAAGCAGACCATTTTCCTAACCGTTTTGATTTTGGCTATTTGACTTCGTTAAAACAAAATTAAGTAATTCTATATAAGAGCAAAGTTCTCGTTTGTTTTAACTGAATTTTATTGAAAGAAGAAATAAGTTGTCTCAAAATAAAAAGACTATTGAACTATCACATTCAATAGCCTTTATCTATTAATTTACTTTGAAAAAATAGAAATTAATTTCTTAAACATTCCTTTATGGTCATCTTCTAATGCCATTAACGGCACAGATTCTCCAAGAATTCTTCGAGCGATGTTACGATAGCCTAGTGAAGCTCTATTATTAGGATCCATAACAATCGGCTCACCCTTATTCGAAGAACTAATTACATCCTCACTATCAATGACAATACCTAATAAATCAATTGATAAATGGGCAGTAATTTCATTTATATCTAGTGCATCGCCATTTTTCATTAAATCTTTTCGAATTCGATTTATAATTAATTTTGGCGGCTCAATTTCCTCTTGTTCTAGTAAACCGATAATACGATCTGCATCGCGAACAGCTGAAATTTCAGGTGTTGTCACAACAATCGCCCGATCAGCACCAGCGACTGCATTTTTATATCCTTGTTCAATTCCTGCTGGGCAGTCGATTAAAACATAATCATATTCACGTTTTAATTCTTCAACTAAACTCTTCATTTGCTCAGGTGTTACAGCATTTTTATCCGTAGTTTGAGCAGCAGGCAATAAAAATAGTTTTTCGTCAACACGCTTGTCCTTTACAAGGGCCTGATGGATTTTACAGCGACCTTCTACGACATCGACTAGGTCATAAATAATACGATTATCTAATCCTAACACTAAGTCTAAGTTACGTAAGCCGATATCTGTATCAACTAAGCATACTTTCTTCCCTTGAAGGGCCAATGCAGTTCCCAGATTGGCAGTAGTTGTAGTCTTACCTACCCCGCCTTTACCTGAAGTTATTACAATTGCTTCTCCCACATTAGCTTCCTCCTTTAATAACACTTAATAATGGTCGTATTTTTCTTACTTCTTGTAATCTTTCATATGAAATTATGCCGTCTCTATTAATATATGCAAACAATTGTTCATTATGTTCTATTATATATGGTATTTCATTAGACATAATTTCAGTTTTATCTGCAATCAAGACGTGGGTAGGTTCAAAATGTGAAGCAACGATAATTGCATCATTATTCCCATTTATTCCTGCATGTACGATTCCTCTTAAATTACCTAATACAAATATATTTCCGCCTGCTTCAATTTTCCCGTTAGGATTCACATCACCAATAACGATAATATCCCCTGATGCTTTTAAAATTTGACCAGAGCGAACGATCCCAACATAAGTTTCACATTGATTTACTAATCGTTGGTCGGTACTTTCTTGAATTGAAATAACATCACTTAATACTTTTGATACATGCATGTTGCCAGGGCGGTGTACAATTTCGATTAGTTCAGATTGTTGCTCATTCGAAAGGTACCGATTTCCTAAATGAAGCTGTACATCAACTTTCCCATCAATACCACCTTCGGAAACTTTACGCTCTAGTTCCTCTACAAGCTCTGCGTAGGCGCACTGATCATCTAGTCGAAGTACTAACCCTTCTTTTGTCCCCTTAATATGGACAAGCTGCTTTTTCATAAAAAATCGACACCTCACGCGTTCAATTTTAAGAAATATCTCGTGCACGCTGTAATAATCGTGCATTGATTAAATATTTAAAGGCCCAACCAAGCATTATTAAAAATAATAAATTCGCTACAATTGTTGGAAGTAAACGATTACTTAAAAATTCTGTAAAAGGAATCGTTGTGAAATTAATGAAATAGAAAAAATAATATAGGATCAGCTCCATAAGTGCTACTAAAACTAAAGATAAAATTGTTGTTACACTTAAATGTTGATGGATAAATTTCACACTTGATCCAGCTACGAAGCAAACGAGTGGATATAAAAAGGAATATAATCCAATAATATCAATGTAAAACACATCATACAAGAGTCCAAAAAACAAACCGTACAAACAAGCACGATTACGGCTATAATAAATCGAAATAAATATTAAATAAAGTATAACAAAACGAGGCACTAAGTAGACCGTTTCTTGTCCCCAGCTTATAGGTGAAAAAAGAGCAAATTCCGGTTCCAACAAGAATAGCACGACTGCAATAAAGGGAATTAAAAAACGTATCATTTACTCTTCACCTTCGTTTGCAGAGTCATTGGCTGACTTGTTAGTAAAATCTTGATTTGTACTTTCACCGTCTGAGCCATCAATTATTGTTGCATTTCGTTTTGCAATCATAACATCCTCTAGCATTGAAAAGTCAGCTGCCGGTTTAACATAGGCCATTTTCGTAAGACCGAAATCATCTGTTGTAACTTCAGTAACTTCTCCAATTAAAATTCCTTTAGGGAAAATTCCACCTAATCCTGATGATACTACTAGCTCTCCTACGTTCACTTCAAAACTAGAATCGATTCTCTTTAATATTAATTCATTACGTTCTACGTCATATCCTTCTATTAAGCCAAAAACATCCTTTTTTTCTCCTTGAACAATTGCCGAAACACGATAATTTGGATTATTCGTATTAAGCAACTCCACTTCAGAAGTAAAAGGTGTCACTAAACTGATTTTCCCAATTAATCCTTGAGAAGACATAACAGCCATGTTTAATTTTACGCCTTGGGATGAACCTTTATCTAAAATAATTTTTTCTTCCCATTGGTCTGGATTTCGAGCAATTACCGTTGCTTTTAATGGATCGAAATCCTTTAAACTAGTCTCTTTTTCTACTAATTCTCTTAAAGATTTATTTTCAGATTGCAATGTATTAACTTCTGCTTGGAGAACAGCAAAATCTTCCAGACGCATTTTTAGACGCTTATTTTCTTCGTACGTATTTAATAAAGAATTAATGTTATTAAAAATACCAGTTATGTAATTAGCTGGCTTTGCAACAATTGATTGTGCAAAGCCAACAGTGTCTTTAATAAATTGTTCAGGAAGACTAGCGTTTTGACGATCGCGTAATGAGAAGCTAATCAATGCCACAAGGAAAATCATGCCTACTAACAGCAGTATTAATTTCTTGTTCATAAAATGTGGCATTGGTATTCCTCCTTACCCTCTCAATTGTTGTGAACGAACTAAATCAATATGTTCTAATGCTTTACCTGTTCCAAGTGCAACACAATCAAGTGGATTCTCAGCGATAAATACAGGCATATTTGTTTCATCACTAATAACTTTATCTAGGTTGCGTAGAAGTGCTCCACCACCAGTTAAAACAATTCCTCTTTCCATAACATCCGCAGAAAGTTCAGGAGGTGTTTGTTCTAATGTTTTCTTCACACCATCAATAATTGCTGAAATTGCTTCACGAAGCGACTCAGAAATTTCTTCAGCAGTAATTTCAATTGTTTTAGGTAAACCTGTTAATAGGTCACGACCGCGAATTTCCATTTTTTCAACAACATCATCTACTCGTGCTGTACCAATTTCAATTTTTATTTTTTCAGCTGTGCGCTCACCAATTGTAAGATTATATGTCTTACGAATATAAGTTATAATGGATTGATCCATTGCATCGCCACCGATACGAACAGATTCACTCGTTACAATACCACCTAAAGAAATAACTGCAACTTCAGTAGTACCTCCACCGATATCAACTACCATTGAACCAGTTGGATCCCATACAGGTAAATCTGCACCAATAGCAGCCGCAAAAGGTTCTTCAATTGTAAACGCTTCTTTAGCACCTGCTTGACGGCTTGCATCAATTACCGCACGTTGCTCAACTGACGTAATGCCGTATGGTACACAAATCATCACATTTGGTTTTTTCCAATTTGAACCCGAGTTTTTTAACGCTTGTTTTAAGTAATATTGAATCATTGTTGTAGTAATATCAAAATCTGCAATTACGCCATCTTTCATTGGTCGAATTGCTACGATTGAGCCTGGTGTACGTCCAATCATATTCTTCGCATCGTTACCAACCGCAACAATGTCACCAGTTTTTGTATTTTTTGCTACTACTGAAGGCTCTCTTAAAACGATTCCTTTTCCTTTAATGAAAACTAATGTATTCGCTGTGCCAAGATCAATCCCGACATCTTTATTTCCTAATCCAAACAATTTTGTACTCCCTTTCTGTTTAAGCCATTCTCTCTTACAATGCTTAAAATCATAAGAATTATTATAGCGGAAAAGCTCGAAAAATTATAGTGTTACATGTACTGTTCTATCACATTTGTCTTACTACAATCAATTTTTATCGACATTTCTCATTTTATTTCGATTCTTTCCATGAAACAAATAAAATAATTATGTAAGTTTTTACATTCATGTAACAACTACTCCATTCACATGACGAAAAACAAAAAAATAGGTTCTTTGAAAACAAAATGTAACAGTATGTATAAAATTTAATATAACATAGCTTTTCCCTTATAGATGTTACTATCTTGTAACTACTTGTAACATATTTTTATTTTGCACTAAATAACAGCCGAAAATCCATTAAAAAAGATTTTCGACTGTTTATTTTAAAAAGAATTTATCATTTATAAATAATGAATAAAAATATATAATTCGTTATTTTCGACAAGGCGGCTACCAGATCGCTCAAAGAAAAGAGTGTCTAGAGTAAACATATATCCTCTTTAGAACCAATGAAAACCTGCTTTAAGAAAATATGTTTACTTGCTCTGATTTCTATAATTCAATTTAAATTAGAAATTTCACATCCTAATTACTTCCCATAACTTGCTTCTAATCCACTTCGAGCATCAATTTGTATTCCATATTGGGGAACGGGATAACGGAAACCATTTTGGTGTAACTTTTCTAAACCATGCAATGCTTTTACTAAATCATTTGGCGACAGTGCTATTAACATTTCTTCATCTAATACTCCACCATAACGACGTTCTGCATAACAGGGAATAGATAAGCTTGGTTCACCTGTAGCTAAGGCTCTTCCCCATAAGTCGGCGCAAGCAGATTCACCAACGACTCCCCACTCTAGCTTTTTATAGTTCTTCCATTGTAATCCTTTAATGAACAAAATCATTTGTCCTGGTGTTCCATAGATTAAGCAAATGTCAGGTTCACTTAACCGATTAGAAACTAGAGGTGAGACCGCCATCGCTTCGTATTTTCCAAATGGAACGACAGACATTGCTTCTTGGTGTGCAGCTGAATCCTCTTCAGTTTCAAACCACACCTTCGCCATCTCTTTACCCGAAAGCCATTTTTCATCACGAGGATGTAAACCAAGAACTGTACTACATTGTGGCATCACTAAATCTTCTGCTGTAATCCCTACTGTCCACCCTAATCTCGCTGCTTGTGCAACGATTTGATCCGTAGTAAATTTCGATTTAGGTCTTCTTATTTTAGGTATAACTTCCATTTCTCCCTTATTCTCGAACATCTTCATCCCTATTGGAATTGTTTTTAGACGTAAATATTTGTTTAACTGCTCAACGATTTTTTCCCAATCAAATATCATTTTACTAGACTCCACCTTTTCCCCCTATCCCCTACCCCTTTTTGTTTTACAACAATGTTTCAAGAAACATTTAAGAGTATTATAATATGTTATTAATAGATTTCTTCTTTGATGAATAATATCATTCAATTTGTAATTAATTAGTTTCCTACAAGTTTAAAATATTTTTCAATATAATAGATAAGGACGAAGGTAAATTTCGGAAAACTCGCTCATCTGTCTAGTCTTTCTCATTTGTAATGGGAAAATAGGAGATCAAGTCACTATAGGATTCATGAATTTCACTTCAGATATTCCAAATCTACTCGATTGAATATCATGACATGCTCCAATTCTGCGTCACTGCTCGAAAATCTACTTCCATTCTCCGAGATTTCTGGGAAGGATTCATTTTTCATCTCATCATATGGAATCCATCCAAAATAGATCGATTGATCAGGAAAAAAATGTTGGAAAGAAGGACTTGGTTTATTTGCTAATTGTGATTTTGAAAATCTCTCTATTATTGTTACCCATTCTTTTGGGAGCTGCATTATACCATAAGATTTGTCTTTTAGTGAAACTTCTTTCATCATTTGAATTTTTGGTAAATAGGTATGGATATTATTTGAAACATAGAAATTTCTATCTCTTACAAAATAAAACTCAATTGAACCTAAAGCATCTCCCGGGTGAATATTCCAAACAAAATAATAGGATGAAGGGTTATTTTTATCCGCTTTGAATAGCATTGGGATTCCACTTGTATCCACTTCTGCCACTTGCCACTTATGATTTTTCCAAACCCAATAACTTAGACCATACATATTTTTATTTGAAATAAAAGGTACTACAACATGACGCTCATCAACAAAAATTGTATCTTGAATGAGTTTTGCTGTCACTTTCGGATAGCTATTATTCATCTCTTCAAGAAGCTGTTCAGTCGGTGGAAAGGGTTTAGGCTCCGAAAATTTAAACCAGTAAATCATTGCGAATAATATAACGGCTACTCCTATTCCAATCATTAGAAATGACTTTTTCTTCATAACACTATTCCACCCCTTCTAGCAAGGACATTTCAGAGCGAAAATAAAGTTGCTCTTTTGGCGTCGATACGAGGATTCCCTTTCCATCTTCCTCGATATAAATAATTGAATGGAGGCCGCTCCCCCATTTAGGAAATATACCAACAAGTTGATACGGGAACCGCTCATTTCTCTCATTCGTATCAGAATTTAAAACCGTGTCTTGGTACCACTGGATACTATTGATTTTTTGTTTTTCCATTGTCTCCAATTGATTCAATAGATCATCTTTCACGAAAGGTTTCCCATTCCCTGATGGATGAATCGTTACAATCGCTGCCTCTTCAACGTTAGAAATATATGTAGAAAGTTTATCGTTAGGATATATTAAATAATGAATCGGTAAAGTTATTAATGTGGCGGCTAAGAAAATAAAATTTGCCCAAAAGCCAATCCAAGCAAAAGAACGATACTTTTGCCAGCTCTCCTCCCGTCGTTTTAAAAAGAAAAACAGAATCCATACACCAAGAGGCAATATCGAAATTCTAATTGTTGATTGAAATATGTTAAATGTAATTGAAAACGAGAATATCCCTACAATTATGACAATCAACATCTTCCATATTTTAGGCTTTATGATTTGTTTTTTATAAACTCGATTCGCCCAAAATAGTATACCGCCCCAAGCTACTATATTAAAGATAGTAGCAACAACATTAAACGTATGATCAATATTGATAACCATTTGAACACCTCCTCGTTTGTTGAATAAATGCAGGATTCAACAAAATAGATATTTAAAGCCACTAGTGTTGCATAAATAATGTCATAATTTTCAGTTTAATCATCTTTCCGGTTTGGAGCCAAAAAGGTAAATACCCAATCAAAGGTGGCTCCATCCATTTGGAAAATTATTTACAATTAGACCTTTGCGACGACAACAATTTGCATA
>JAEXYZ010000062.1 GCA_023405135.1 Bacillota bacterium
ACTTAGAAAGAAAATTTTATGGCGCCAAATTATAAGGGAAGTGAGTGCTTAGGTTTTACACTCACTTCTAGAGAGTTTGTTAAATTTATGTTATTTTGGTGAATTAAACACCACCATATTTGACAAAAAACCTTAAAAAAGAGCATGACATTCGTCATACCCTTGAAAATTGAATTTTTTATTAAGCTTCAATACCGAATGCTGCGAAGTCTTTTTTAACGTTTTCTAAAATTTCTTCGCATTCTTTTACTAAATGTGTAGGAAATACTTCTTCATTTTCATCATATTCTACACCGTGTGGATAGTAGTATTTACCAAGAGCAGGTTTATTGATTTTTAAAACTGCACTTCTATTACCAACATCACCAGATACAGCGCTGCAGAATACACGTAGATAGTAGCGACCTTCACGTAAATCGAAACGTTTGTCGAAAGTCATGCGATCGTAATCCCATCCTCCGTGACATTCTAAGCCGTTTTTTTCCATAACGCTTACAAGTAATTCTTGTCCAGCAGTTATATTTTCAAGTGTTTTGTTTTCAAAATACATTAAAAAAATCCTCCTTTAGCAAAATCGTACATAATTATATGCTCAATTTCAATAATAGAGCAAATTATCTTTTGTTGCAATGGCAACATTGTGTCAACCAATATATAATTGATATACTTAATACAATAAATGAGAAAGGATAGAATTACATATGAAAACTCTTTTTCGAATTTTAATTGTCCTCTCATTTCTTGCAATTATCTTTTATTATTCGTCAAATTCTGAAGATGAATACGAACCATTAGAAGGACCGAATTCATCTTCTCAAATTATACCGAAGACAGATAGTGAACCACAAGTTTTACAAGATGCTTTGCCGCGTCCTAAAACTGGATTGTCAACTTTCATAGGTAAAGATGATGATAGTTTATTAAAACTTTATGGTGAGCCTAATCGTTATGATCAAACCGTTTTTGGTTACGAATGGTGGGTTTATAATGAAGATGTTAATAAGTTTGTTATGTTTGGTGTAGAAAATGGTACTATTACTCAAGTATATACTAGTGGAAAATCTTCTGACGTTACTCCCTATCGGATTGGTCAAACGCTTAATGATATTTATCGAATGACAATTGTTGACTCTGAAGTTACTGCTGTCATTGGTGATAATATTTATACGTTTACTATGAGTGAAGAAGATATGAATACAAGAATTTTGACTAAATTTGAAGATATTTTTGCACAGCTATATATGGACAGTGAAAATGGCACATTAAGTGGGATAAGATATATTGATAGTAAGACATTGGTTAAGCACAGACCCTATGAAATGTCATTTGTAGGAAAACTTATTTCCTCGCCAAGTCCAACTTCTTATTTAATAGAAGAAAGCAATCATGCAAGTGCATCTCAACTACATGATTTATTAAACCAGTTCCGAGCACAAAACGATATTCCTCCAATTGAAGATGAACAAGAGATTTCCTTTGTAGCAATGCAACATAGTGAAGATATGTACAGTCAAAATTATTTATCACATGATTCACCTACAAATGGCACTTTAAAACAGCGTTTAGATGAAGAGGGCGTTTTGTATGAAGATGCAGAGGAAAATATCGCTACCGCGTATATTGATGCAATTGAAGCATCTCATGGGTGGTTAAACTCAAGTAATCATAGAGAATTTATGTTGAATGAAAAATTTACAAGTGTAGGCTCAGGAGTCTTTATGAATTATTATACACAAATCTTTATTCGTAAAAATTTAGAAGACGAAAATGAGAAGATTGAATAATTTAATGGGAAAGAGTATGTTTGTACCGTTTATCGGAAAAAACATACTCTTTTTTAATTTACATGAATATATGTATTGTTTAGTTGCTTTACTGTAATGAAAAGTCAGGATAGGAAGCACTTATTATTAGCCCACACAATTTTTAGTGTCATGAATGAATCCGAGGCATAGAATAGGGAAAAGGAGTGACAACGTGCAACTGGCAGAACTTTTGAAAGATTGGCCATGTACAGTTAAGGGTGGGTCTATAAGAGTTGAAGTGTTTGGAATAGAAGATTATGCTCAAGAAGTTAAAAAAGGCGATTTATTTGTAGTACGAAAAGGAAGAAAGTCTAATGGACTAAAATATATAGATATTGCAATAGAAAACGGAGCAGTTGGTGTAGTTATTGAGGATGAAAAATTACTTGATACTTTAAAATTATCAGTACCGATTATTTGGGTACCAAATTGTTTGAAATTTATGTCGTTTAGTGCTGCTAAAATTAACAATTTCCCAGCAGAAGCAATGCAAGTAATTGCAATTACAGGTACTAATGGTAAAACAACGGTAAGTCACTTTGTTGGTCAACTACTACATGCACTACATAAAAATGTAATCGTCATCGGAACAAATGGAATATTTATTAACGGTGTTGAGGTAAAATTACCATATGAACAATTAACTACATTACAACCGAAGCATTTACACAAAATTTTAAAAATCGCTGTCAGTCGTGGTGTTCAATATGTAGTGCTTGAGGCTTCATCAATGGGGCTTGCAAAACATCGTCTAGATGATTGTTCCATTAATATAGGTGTATTCCTAAATTTAGCTGAAGATCATATTGAAGATCATGGGTCATTTGATAAATATAAAGTAGCCAAACAGATTCTAGCTTCTTTATCGGATCAGCTAGTATTAAATGGAGATGATTCCTTCTGTCGCACAGTAGGACTGCAAGCAAAAAAGAAAAAAGCATACTTTGGTTTAGGGAACCGAGTTGATTATCAACTACAGCTTTTAGCAGAAGGATTAGCTACATCAACATGTTGTCTTCAAAGCAATAAAGGACAAAAAGTATTCTCTATTCCATTTGTTGGAGAGCATCATTTACAAAATGCAATTGCTGCCATTACGACTGTAGGTGAACTTGGGTTTGAAATCGAAGAAATTTGTGCTGCAGCAGAAGAACTACATTTACCAAGTGGACGTTTAGAATCTATTGACAACGATTTAAATTTATCAATTTATATCGATTATGCCCATACGGAAGCCGCATTAAAAGCTGTTTTACAGACATTAAAGAAGACGGTACAAGGAGATTTAATTGTCGTATTTAGTTGTGGTGGAGATCGAGATAAGCATAAACGTATAAAAATGGGGGCAGTAGCTTCGAAATATGCAGATTTAATTTATTTAACGATGGATAATCCACGAAGTGAAGATCCTGAAGTTATTAATGCTCAAATAGCAGCAGGTTTTACTGCGAAACAGCAATATGAAATGATTTTAGATAGAGCTGAAGCAATCGAAACTGCGATACGTTCTGCAAAAGAAGGGGATACGATTTTAATTGCAGGAAAAGGACATGAAAAAACCCAAACGATTGGATCGCAGCAATTTGAATTTTCAGATTATGAATGTGTAAAATCTGTTTTAGAGAAATGTACGAAGGATCGAGTTGAATAAACATTTCAATCTTATATAATTTAAATTTAATATTTTACGAAATAAATCCCAAAAAATGATTTACATTCCAAAATTGGAACTGTTCTGAAACTAAAAATTTCTTGAGACAGACTACCGAAACTGTAGTATCAGTGCGATGGAGCCGGTTCAAAATAAGTTTTTGGATGGCTCCATTTGTTTAACTAATTTATTTTTAATTAATCAATAAGTATTCATAATACAAACATCGCTTATTTTCTGCTATGATAGTAACAGATTGGAGGAAATAATGATGATTATGACATCAGAATGGGCCTTCATTTTAGATGAAGCAGATGAATTGAGTGAAATGATACTCTCTTCAGAACAAGCTCAAAACTTACGTAATGCATATAATGACGTATACAGTGATCCAACACTTGTACAGCAAATTAAGGCATTTACACGAATGAAAGAACAATATGAGGATGTCCAACGTTTTGGAAAATACCATCCTGATTACAATACAATTATGAAAGAGATTCGCCAGCAAAAGCGTCAATTAGATTTAAATGAACGTGTGGCGAATTTAAAATTTGCCGAAAATGAATTTCAAGATTTATTAGATGAAATAAGCTTAATTATCGGGAAATCAGTTTCAGAAGCGGTTAAAGTACCAGTAAGCAATCCATTTTTTGCATCGAATTCATCATGTGGAACTGGCTGTGGTAGTGGTGGAAGTTGTTCCTGTTCGGCATAAAGAAGAAACGACTCAATTAAATTTGAGTCGTTTTTAAATTGCTTGTGCAAATGGAATTAGAAAATACAGTTCTAGATAGATTTTTGATGTAATATTCCAATTGCATAAATAATTTAAGAGCACGCAGCCTGCTACTGTGGCTCGTATGCCTAGCCCGCTCACATAACCCCACTTTTTAAAAATTCTTATAAGTACTTCCTAATTAGTTCCGAAAATTCCAGATAAACAATTAAAAGCAGTAGAGATAATAAACTCCACTGCTTATTTAACATTATGATTCTTCTTTTTCAAATTGCAATTGTTGTAGAAATGGGACAGCAATATCCGGGCGATCTGTTACAATACCTTGTGCTCCATTTTCAATTAAACGGCGCATTGTTTCTGTATCATTGATTGTCCAATAATGAACTGGAATATTTAGTTTTGACAGAAACGCAATAAACTTTGACGAATCTAATGAAATAACACCTGATTTCGTTGGGAGTTGGAATACATCAACCTTAGGATGGTATAAATGCCCAAATTGGCTCGTAAATGCTGTAAACGCCTTTCTTATATCTGCTTCACCAGCTCCTAAAGCAACACGGTTTTGGGCATATAAATTAAAACGGTCTACCTGCTCACTATAAAAACTTGTAACAACAATACGATTTTCGGCATTATATTCTTCAATAAGACGCCATAATTTAGATGGCATTAAGCTTCCTTCATACGTATCAGGACCATCCTTAATGTCTATATTAATATATGTGTTTGGGAACTTTTCAAATAGCTCTCTTAAAGTTACTACGTCCACTTTTTCGTCTTTATATGGAAACTCTCCGTCTAAATTTTCAAATTGGTATCCGAAGTTTAATTGCTTTAATTCATGCAATGTAAAATCTTTTACGAAGCCAACTCCATCGCTTGTACGATCTACTGAATCATCGTGGAACACTATAATTTCTTCATCTTTGGTTAAACGAATGTTTACTTCAAAACCGTTGACACCAAGTTCTACCGCTTTTTCAAATGCAATCATCGTATGTTCAGGTGCTAAATGAGATCCGCCACGATGTGCAAGAACGATTGGAGAGCTATATTGTAAAACTTCTTTTTCTTCTCTTCTTTGTGGCTTTGAAATAGCTTTACTTCCAGCCCATGCAGCTGCACTCGCTGCAGCAATGGCAAGAGCTACTTTCGTTTTTTTTCCCATTTTTATCCTCCTTATAAATGGAACATATTAATTTATAAAATTTATCGTTATTGTCATTTTTACATATAAATATGCCGAATGAATAGAAGAAAATTGCAAACTCTATAAGGATGATTATAACTGAAATTCTTATGTTATGTCAGCTAAACTCTGTTGCTATCAAAATTGACATTATGGTATGCTTTTATGTAAGAAATGAGGGAATTGAAATGCAGGAACGACAAGGGTTAATCGTTTACGTTCATCAACTTAAACACGCAAAAAGCTTAAGAAAATACGGACATGTTCATTATATTTCTCGAAAGCTAAAATATGTTGTAATGTATTGTGATCGAGAAGATATTGAATCGATAAAAATGAAAATACAACGTCTTCCTTTTGTGAAAGACGCTGTTGAATCATTCCGTCCATTTTTGAAAACAGAATTTGAAAATGCTAAACCAGATAAAGCAAAGGAATATGACTATAAGGTCGGTTTATAATTTCTATGCTATAAGTTTGAGATTCATTATTGTTTTGGCGGAATAAAATGATTCATTCTTAAGATTCCAATTAAATGCTGGTAATACAATATTGTTTCAGAATAAATCGAAGAATGTTTAACTTCCATAGGGATTGCTTTTTTACCGATTTCATTTAATGTTTCTTCAAAGATAGCAATTCTTTTAGAAGGTTTGTCTATATTATAGGGAATGCCTTCTCGACAAACATAAATCGGCATAAAGTTACTTTCACCTACTGCTTTAAAGGCAACAGCTAATGAAGCAACTTTTTTATCACCCTTATCTGAAATAAAAATAAATGCATTATGGAATCTTTTTTCATTTGTTTTTATAAGTTCGCAAAGTTCATAAACATCGCCATAACCTTGTCCAAGCTCAATAAATTGTTGAATCAAATTTCACACATCCTTTCTTCGTAATAATAGTATCATGATGCAGGAGGTAAGGCACATGAAATATGCAATAAGTTTTTTTGGAATTCTTATTTTAATCATTAGTGGAGTACTTTTCTTTCAGTTTCAAGTATATTCGGACAAGCTCGAGGCTGGAGAGGGGGATTTTTACTATACACAGGAAATTGAAATTACATATCGTAACGGAAGTCTAGATATTCGACAACATTTTAAAAATTTGCCGAATCAAACAATTGATATTATTTGGCCAAAATTAGCTACTAGTCCTGATTGTTCAATTGAATCTGAAACAAGTTGCAATCGACTGAGTGAAGACAAAATGACATTTATTAAGGGCGACGCTAGAAATCAATCATTATCATACATAATTCCATTAGACGGTGGTTTAAAATCTAAACAATTTATCAAAGATCTTTTTGTAGTACTTTCTAATGGAGAAGTTACATATTCAACTGTACATATATCTACAGACAATGATGTATTAGGACAATGGGTAACAGGATTGCCTTTAATTGGTCAACAGCAATTATCTCTTGTAAATTATGCATTATTTAGTGGCACTGGAGCTGTCTCAGAAATTTATTGGCAGGGAGGAGATATGAAGCTTCAAAAATCTACAGATATAATATCCATATATAGTAAATCACCTTTAGCAGATAAGTTTTTAAAACGGTTAGAAAATTTGCAATTTCTAAATGAAGAACATATTGCGATTGTACAAGGCCAAAATTTATCTAAACAACAAGGAAAACGAATTTTATTTTTGAAAGATTTAACGATTGATTCTATAGAGCAAAATGTTATTATTAGCCAAGCTAAGACGCAGTATGATTTTACTGATAGTCCGAAATGGCTAAATGAGGTTATTGTTTCCTTTATTACAGGCTCTACAATCGGAGGAAATAAATCAACAAAAATAGTAAATACTTTAACTAATCAAATGACAAATAAGCAATTAGAAGAATGGTTAAAGCAGTTAGAAAATTTAAAAGGTGAAAAAATTTCTCCTAAACTATTAGATGAAGTATTATCAGAAGTATTAGGGCTACATACCGAGTATTTAACGTTAAATGCAACTACTGAAAGTGTTTTCCCATTTTTATATACTGATCCTCGAGATTTGTATGTGGATTCTCATCTAAATAATGATGTAAAAGTAGTTTTAAAGGATGGTTTAGTTTATTATTCAGCTGATGCATTATTAAAACATTTAGGGTATGAAGTATCTGTTGGAAAAAATGGGTATTATGTAAGGAATAAAGGGAACAAATTTAGATTCCCAAAAGGCTATGGATTTTATGTTTATAATGAGAAACGTTATAATACTATATCGGAGCCAATTATAGAAATTGCAGGAAGTCATTACGTAGAAGAAACATGGCTGCAACGACTATTTTCAGTAGAAATTAAGAAAAGTGATAGTGAGATTTCAATTAAACCTACAGCAACCATACAACAGTAGAAAGTTTGGTGAACATATGAGAGTTGTAGCAGGTGAAAGAAAGGGTATGCCTTTAAAAGCAGTAACAGGAACGACTACAAGACCGACAACAGATAAGGTAAAAGAATCCATATTTAATATAATTGGTCCTTATTTTGATGGAGGTATTGTCCTTGATTTATTTGCTGGTAGTGGTGGACTAGGAATAGAAGCTTTAAGCCGTGGCGTTCAAAAAGCAATTTTTGTTGAGAAAGATGGACGTGCTTTTCAAACGTTGCAAGAGAATATAAAAAAATGCCGTTATGAGGAAGTTACTGAAACTTTTAAAACTGATGCGACACGAGCAGTAAAAGGCGTTATAAAAAGAGAGATACAAATTGATTATCTTTTTTTAGACCCTCCATATCGTAAAGTGGAATATTATGATCTTATTTTAACATTAATTGAGGCTGGAAAACTTTCAGAGAATGCTGTAATAGTTTGTGAACATGCAGCAGAAGTTAACTTACCTTCAAATTATGGTTCTTATTCTTTAAGTAGACAGGAAAATTATGGGGGCACAATTATTTCAATATATCGTTACCTTTAAAAAGGTATGATTAAAGGGAGGAGGGAGAAGTTGTTGGCTGAAAAAATCGCAGTAGTACCAGGAAGCTTTGATCCTATAACAAACGGTCATTTAGATATAATTAAACGGGCTGCAGATGTATTTGATATTGTTTATGTAGCTGTTTTAAATAATTCTTCAAAGAAGCCGTTATTTACTATTGATGAACGAATGGCGTTAATTGCACAAGTAACGAAGGATATTTCAAATATTCGAATCGAAAGTTCTTCTGGTTTATTAATCGATTATGCACGAGCAAAAAATGCAAAAGCAATTGTCAGAGGCTTACGTGCAATTTCTGATTTTGAATATGAAATGCAAATTACATCAATGAACCGCTTCTTAGATGAATCAATTGAAACATTTTTCATCATGACAAAAAATCAATATGCCTTTTTAAGCTCGAGTATTGTAAAAGAAGTAGCCCAATATGGAGGAAATGTAAAGGGTTTAGTACCGAAAGAAGTAGAGACTGCTTTATTGCATAAATTTAATAAATAAAAGAAATCGACAAAATCTTAAATTTGATTTTGTCGATTTCTTTTATAAAAAGATTAAATAGAAAAGAATTGGAATGAAAATAGTATATAAAATTCGCATTAATATATATGGTTTTAATGAAAGATGTTCACTTTTTGCAATAACAGCCACCTGCATATGGATACTTAAGCTTTGGCTAGTTAAAAATGTTGCCAAAAGCAATAAAAGAATACTTGGTTGATTTTCAAATAACTGTTGTCCAATTTGTAACCCGTTTGTCATTTCCAACATTGCTGCAATAAGCAGCATTACATTATTATGTATATCTGGAATAAAGCTTTTAACGGAGTGCATGACAACAGTATAAATTGTTGTGAAAAAAATGATAGTAGATCCAACAACTAAAACCGTCGGAATACTATCTTTTATACTGCTTGTAAAAGGATTTTGTTGTTTCGAAGATTGAGTTCCGGCATTACTAACACTGTCAAAACTTCCTTGACGAAAATAATAATAAGCAAAAGTTAAAATGAGTATCGAAACAACATGATATAAAGATAAAAATTGCCAACTAAAATGAGAATCATTTAGTAAATCATTACCAACGAATCCTAATACGAATAAAGGGCTTGGACTATGACAAATACTTAATAGGATGTTTGCTTCACGAAGGGATATTTGTTTACTTTTTTTTAAATAAACAATTGTTGCTGCACCTGTTGGAAAACCTCCTAGTGCGCTAATTCCATATGTTTTAAAATATAATTTAAATCTTGATAAGGAATTACTAGTATTTGGTGTTAGTCGAATGAACCATTGCGTAAGAATGAGATAGGGAAGTAAGTATGGGAATAATGCCTCCATAAATAATTCTACCCCTAAATCAGTTCCTTCGTGAGCAATACCAGGAAATAGTAATAATAAAATAATTAATGTTAAACAAACGAATAAATATAGTAGTGGAATATGCATCAACTCTTTTCATTGTTTTGTTTTCTGTATAATCAAATGCTAAAATAATATATGCAAACATAAAAATAAATAGTCTATTAAAAAGGTAACTTCAGGAGGTGCTATACATATTGAAGAAGACGTTACTTTCTTTTATCATTTCGCTAGCAATCGTTTTTTTCTTAGCCTTTTATCAGCTTGACTACTATATTATGAAACCTGGAAGCGCCTATGATGTTAGCCAATTTGTAACGGTTGAAGATGGGGATCAAAATGATGAAGGTACACTAAGTTTAATGACTGTTGCTATGAGTACTGCAACCCCTCTTACATATGTAATTGCTCATTTTAAAGAGTTTGAGGAAATTATGGAGATAGGAGATGTCCGTCAAGAAGAAGAAGATGAGGCAGAGTATAGTATTCGACAATTAAAATTAATGACGGATTCACAATTTAATGCACAATATGTTGCATTTAAAAAGGCAGGTTTACCTTATACGATTGATTACAATGGGGTAACAGTTTTAAATGTGCTTGCAAATGGAGCTGCTGATGGTCAGTTGCAGCCAGGAGATAATATTGTTGAAATTGATGGACAATTAATAGAAAAAGCAGAAGACTTATCTAATATTTTAAATGCAAAAAAAGAACATGATACAGTAAAATTAGTTATTAATCGTAATGATGAACTGCTTGATCGCACAATAACTTTGAAGGGAATTCCTGGAGATGAAAGTCATCGTGTCGGTATAGGAATCTCTTACTCTGAAAATAAATCGATTAGAACGGATCCTAAAGTAAAAATTGAAGCGGACGATATTGGAGGTCCTTCGGCAGGTTTAATGTTTACTTTAGGTATTTTAAATCAACTTCTCGATAAAGATCTTACAAAAGGCTATAACATAGCTGGAACCGGAGAAATGAATGAAGACGGCACAGTTGGTCGAATTGGTGGAGTTGAGAAGAAGGTTGTCGCTGCAGATGAAGATCATATGGAAATTTTCTTCGCTCCGGATGATAAAATAACGAATGCAATGTTAAAAGTGAATCCATCCGTAAAATCGAATTATGAGGCTGCTGTAGAAACCGCAAAAAAAATAAAAACTGATATGAAAATTGTTCCTGTTAAGACAATTGATGACGCACTTAATTATTTGGAGCAACTAGAGCCGAAAGAAGATATTTCATAAATTTGTTTAATATGAAAAAATGATGAGTGATGTGCACTCGAGGAAATATTGTATTTTAAATTTCCTAATTTAAGCCCCAGTGATGAAATAACATAGAGAAGACGCAGCCTACCGTTGTAAGCTGCGTCCTAGAATATTAGAAGGACAATTTAACTGTGAGCGGACCTTACAAAAGATTTAAGACAAGTCGTAGAGACACATAACGTGGCTCCGCGGCTTGTTTGCTTTAGACTGCTCATTCATAAAATTTATTTAGTACTATCCGATATACGAATCGGTGGTGTGTTGTAGTCGCCATTTATTTTTCGTTTTGAAGCAAGATTAACGCTTTGTGCGTACATTTCGGTTGCGCGGATGTCTAGTTCTAGCATTTCGTCTTTGATCGATGCAACTCTGCTTATTAATGGAAGCTTAAAATGTTTTTTATTTTCTGATATATAGGCTTGTCCCTTCGAAGTCATGCCAAGTAGACGTATATATGTTGGCTTTGTAAATTGATGCAATTGTTCTTTTGTAATACCAGTGTATATATGGGTAATCATCCGCTGTAGTCGGGTCCATGTATAACGTTTTGATTTTAAATTTGTCATAAACTCTACATATGACTCGCTTTTTTTTGCTGATTTAAGCAAGGCAAATTCAAGTCCTTCTAAGACATCTGCAAATTGAGTCAATTGCTCTGGTGTATTACGTAAAATTGAAAAACGCAGTAATGGCCACATTGTTTCCCAACTTATAAATGTATCGAATTTTTTTATCCAATCTTCTAATTGAAAAAAGGTTGGCTTTGGTACGAAAGTTGAGATTTCTTCTAAAGACTGTTGTTCAAATATTGCCTTTCTAATGCCAGTAGCACTTGCGATAGTGGAATTTGTATTGATATCATCGTGATAACCCGCTTGAATCCTTTGAATTGTAACAGGCTTTATAGGTAACTTTAATCGATTAGCAGCCTCTAAATAATGGTACCCTAAAATGTTGTTGGGTTGAGATAAGTCAATATATTCCTTTAGTTCTTTTTGTTTAAGTTTTTCGTATGCCATATATAAACTTTGGGGATAACTAATTCCAGTCGTAACGAATTGTTTAATTAAAGCATTATATTCCTCATTATTTTTTTCTAATAAATAGTATGTGTTTAAAAATGGTTGTATGGAGCCTTGCTCACTACCGAAGGCGAATGTTTCACAATTAATAGCGTCTAGTAGCTGTATCGCTCCTTCTGCAAAATGAGTGGCGTTACCTGTACTAAATACGTAAGGAAGTTCTATTACGATATCAATTCCATTCAAGAGTGCCATTTTTGTACGAGTCCATTTATCAACTAAGGAAGGCTCTCCTCGTTGTAAAAAATGTCCACTCATAACTGCAATAGATACATCTGCATTCGTTTGTTTTTTTGATTGGTTCATATGATATAGATGACCGTTATGAAATGGATTATATTCAACGACAACACCGACTGCATTCATTCGTTACACTCCTAATTAAATAATTTATCATATAAAGAGTTTACATTTAATAAAAATTATAGTCTTCATCTTCTTAAGTGACAAGAAAATATCTTGACATCTAAAAATACACATTATATAATCAACATTGTTGTCTCGAGGTGATTAATGAATGAAATGGTCAATTCATCAATTATCAAAGTATCGCCAAAATGGGATGCCGATTGATGCAGAAGTACAATTGGATGATGTAAAGAAACGAAATAATGATATTCGTCATATTTCACCTGTTCATGTAAAAGGACACTGTACTTTCGGTGCATCGCAAATGACATGTCAATTTACGATGACGGCGACTTTAACGCTTCCTTGCGCTAGAACGTGGGAAGATGTTGAATATCCAATAAAAGTCGATGCGGTTGAAGTGTTTAGCTGGATTGATCCGGAACACCGTGGTAATGACGATGAAGATATCCATTATATTGATGGAGAAGTAATCGATTTAAAGCCAGTTTTAGAGGAGCTTGTGCTTCTTGAAGTACCGATGCAAGTATTTAAAGAAAATACTGAAGGTAAGGTACAAGGTGGTAAAGGTTGGAGTTATTCAACAGAAGAAGATGCCCGCCGTCAAAAGGAAAATGACGAACCAAAAGTGGATCCAAGACTGGCTGATTTAGCTAAGTATTTTGATCAAACAGATGAATAGATAATCTGTAAGGAGGTGCCAATAATGGCTGTACCATTTAGAAGAACTTCTAAAACTGCTAAAAGAAAGCGTCGTACGCATTTCAAATTATCTGTACCTGGTATGGTAGCATGCCCAAACTGTGGAGAAGCAACTTTAGCTCACCACGTATGTAAAGCTTGTGGACACTACAAAGGTAAAGAAGTAGTAAGCAAATAATAAAATTAAAGCACGTTAATTATAAGTGTTGAAAAAACCTTATAAATGTAATTTACATAAGTAAAAGGTTTATACAAATCTTATAAAATAAACGTGTATCAAGCAGAGCGTATTCCGAAATTCGTCCTGCAAACTATTTAAGGCTATTAGAGAGGCCATGGCTCTCTAATAGCCTTTTAATTTTTAGGGAAATAATATTGGGAATTCTCAAATTATTTTTAATTGAACCTTGTAAAATTAGATTTAGTCATTTACTATTTAAATCAAAGTCTTACATTATGTTGAAATAATACTAAGGGGATGTAAAGGATGGCTTATAAAATTGAAAATGATAATGGGGTTTGTACGTTTACGATTGACCGTCAAGGAAAGCGGAACGCGGTAAATGATGAAGTCATGAACGGCTTAAAGGAAGTTATTACATTTATAAAAGAAAATGAATCGGTGCGATTTTTAGTTATTACAGGTGCTGGAGAAAAAGCATTTTGTTCAGGTGGAGATTTGTCAGAATTTCATAGCTTACATACAGAAGAACAAGCCTTTGGAATGCTAAGTAAAATGGGTAATATTTTATATGACTTAGCGACATTGCGTGTTCCAACAATTGCTTTAATCAATGGAACGGCAGTTGGGGGAGGTTGTGAAATTGCGACTGCTTGTGATTTTAGATTAGTCGCTTCTCACGCAAAATGTGGATTTATACAAGGTACTCTTTCGATTACAACTGGCTGGGGTGGCGGTACATATTTATTTGAAAGAGGTTTAAGACATGATCGGGCATTAAAAATGTTGGTGGATGCAAAAACATACGATGCAAAGCTGCTATATGAAATTGGATGGGCGATGCGTGTTTTTGAAGGGTCAAAAGAACAAGCCCTTGAAGAATTTATTTTAGAGATGAAAAAAATCCATCCTTCTGTACATCAAGCTTATAAAGAAATCGAGCTTCGTAAATGGAAAGAACGAAATATGTATGAACGAGTTATGGAAGAGATTCGTCTTTGTGCAAAACTATGGGAAAGTGATGCACACAATGAAGCAGTAAATCGATTTTTGAACAAATCGTAATTGAAAGACAGTATAAATTTCAAACTTTGTATATATGCTATGGTGTCATAGTTTAAATACGCCGTTTTAAATCTAATACTTTTATACAGTGAAAACTCGAGTGAACTATATATGAATCATATAATCAAATTTTTAACAGGATAAAAAGTATACCTAAATGGGTGTTCTGTTAATAGTTAACAGTCTGGAAACGTCTCTTTATGAGGCGTTTTTTTCATTTAAGATTAAGCGGTAGATAAGTAGAATGAATTTTAATATGTCACAACCTATTTTTTCTATCGAAGCTATTCTATTTATTCTATTTGTCAGCATATAGTAGTAAAAAATGTGAGGTGATAGAAAATGGATGGAAAAAGACGTAAAGATCAATGGACTGCTGCTGATGATGAGAGATTAGCAGAAATTGTGATCCAGGCAGTACAAAACGGAAAAACACAATTAGAGGCATTTTCTGAAGCGGCTGCAGTTTTAAATCGTACAAAACAAGCTTGTGGTTTTCGTTGGAATAAAACATTACGCGGCCAATATGGTCAAATGCTTAATAGTGTTCGAAAACGACCGAAGCAATTAATGCGCAGCCATTTGAAACTAGCGCTTAATAGTTTTGATGAACTGACAGAGGCGTATAACGAGCTAGAAATAAAATATAGAGAATTACAGACAGAGCATGAAAAAATAATTAAATGGCTACAACAAGGAGCGAATTTTATCGAGCATCAGAAATAAGCGATACAATTTTTGCATTCCAAATTAGATGAATTCCAAATATATTGAATTTAAATTCATCTAAAGGAGACTAACTAGCATTCGAAAATATAAATTAAAAGGTTTGTGAAATAGTTATTCATTCGACAGTAAAGGCAGGATCTTGGGGAGCAAGAACGGTCGACAAAATCATTCACATTATTTAAAAAAGCAGAAAATTACGAGTACCACTATTGTACTTAGTCGATTCTGCAGGTGCACGTATTACAGATCAACTAGAATGTTTCTAAGTAGAAAAGGTGCTGGACAGATATTCAAGTGAAACGATGTGGCATAGTTCCACAAATAAGTATTCTATTTAGCCCTTCTGCTGCAGAAGGAGCATATATATTTCGGCCATTTTGTAATCGGCAAAATGGTTGAAGAAATGTATCGATGTATTTAGGGTCGCCTCGAATACTCGAAAGTAATGGGCGGCGCAAAAATGCATTGTACAATAAGTGGCTATGGCGAAGTACTACTTTCAATAAGCTATTATAAAGTATATAAGAGAAAATAATCGATTATCGCCTAAAGAAGTATTTGTTGTTATAAGGATTTGTAGTTTAAAAAGCAGTTGATAAACTTTCACAGTGTGAATGAAGAAAGACTTCTTCCGCTAAACAAATTTTATTACCGTATCGAAAACACCCAATTTATCCAGTATAATAATAAATAATAGAAACAAGGTCTGCCATATTCGGTAGACCTTTACTTTTCTTGCGTTCGAAAGAGAGTGAAATAGTATGGGGATTACAATAGTAGGTGCTGGAGCAGTAGGGATGTTAATAGCTAGCTTTTTAGCTGAACAACATGAAAATGTAACACTTATTGTGCGACGTAAAGAACAGGCAACAGCACTTCAGAATTATGGCTTAGTGCGAAAAAATATTGATGGCTCCGTTAGTACTACTAAAGTACAAGTAGAGACTGATTTATCATCTATAAAAAAGGATTCTTTAGTCATTATAGCCGTTAAATACGGTCAACTTAAACCGTTATATAAAACATTTCAAAACTTAAATGTTGAAACTCCTCTTCTGTTTTTGCAAAATGGCTTGTCCCATTTTGAGGAAGTGGTACAGCTACCTCAAAAAACAATTGCATTTGCTTCTTGTCAATTTGGTGCTGGAAAGGAAAATGATCATACTGTTGTTCATCGTGGACAAGGTGTCATAAAAATGGCTGTGGAAAGAGGAGACAAACAATTATATAGACAGTTATTAAGTTTAAATGAAAAACTTCAATTGGTATTTGAAGAAAATGCGGAACAAATGCTGTTTGAAAAAGCATTATTAAATTGTTTTATTAATCCGATTACTGCGATTGTACAGGTGAAAAATGGAGTGTTAATTGAAAATCAACATACATATCAGCTACTTTCAAACCTATATAATGAGTTAATGGAGGCATTTCCAGAGAAGAAAGCTGATTTTTCATTTGAAGATGTTAAAAATTTATGTGTAAGAACAGCGACAAATACTTCTTCTATGCTGTCAGATAGACTACAACAGCGACCAACCGAAGCAGATACAATAATAGGGGCAGTTTTGAAAAGCGCGGCAAAAAGAGGTAAAAATTTGCCGACATTAAACACACTATATCATTTGCTGTTGGCATTAGAAGAGAGCGGTGAGAAGATGTGAAACTTATCATACAATATTTAGTAAGCTTAATTATTTGTTTCCCTATTATTCTGTTTATTATTACATATGCAATTTGTCATAAACGAAAAAAAAGTGCTGTAAAATGTTTTGGGTGTGCAGCGGATGTCACAACGTTCGTTCTACTATTCTCTGTACCTCTTTCTATCTCTAGTTTGTGGGGAATGAATTTCAATTTAATTGTATTTGTCATTGAAATTGTCATTGCAATTATTTTTACATACATAGATTGGCGCAATAAAAAAGAAATTGAAATATTGCCACTGTTAAAAAAGGTTTGGAGATTGTATTTTATTTTATTAACCATCGCCTATATTGTCATATGGATTGTTGGGTTGATTCAAAGTATAATTGAGTACGTTGTCATTTAAATGAAGCATTTTCTTTTGAAGTGTAAGTAGGAACGTTTACAATATAGAAAGTGAATCAATTTATATAAACAAAAGATAGAAAACGAACAACTTTTGAAACTGTTCATAGAGTAGAGGAGATTTTTTTATGAAGCTAGAACAGGTACAATTACCAGTTAGCAATCAATTACTTTTTGATTATTGGTCAGGTAGTGAAAAGCTACACCCTTTTTATCAATACGAATTTAATGATCAGTCTTTTATCACTCGATTTAATTATTTGAAAAATCGATATACGAACAATGAAAAGTTAAGTGAAATCATTCGTTCCTATATGGAGCCTTTAGGTATTTCGGAAAAGGCAGAAGAAAATTTAATGTGTCTTGAAAAAGGTGCAGTTGCTGTTGTAGGTGGTCAACAAGCAGGAATTTTAACTGGTCCATTATATTCTGTTCATAAAGCGATTTCGGTTATTTTACTAGCTAAGGAGCAAAGTGAAAAGCTTGGGGAAAAAGTAGTACCACTTTTTTGGATAGCTGGAGAAGACCATGACTTAGAGGAAATAAATCATACTTATACAATTCACAATGGAATTCCCAAAAAGCAAGTGTATGAAAAGCGATCTTCTAAAAAAACAATGGCTTCTGCAACTATAATTCAAAAGGATGAATTAATTAAATTAATAGAATCTATTTTTAATGATTATGGTGAGACTGAATATACCCAAGATCTTTTTAAATTAGTTTTACAGCAAATTGAGCAAAGTGATACATTTACAGATTTTTTTGCTCGTATTATGAATCAGTTATTTAAAAATGAAGGTTTATTAATGATTGATGCTGCATTTACACCATTCCGAAAATATGAATCATCATTTTTTGTGAAAATAATCGAACATAACGAAGAGTTATCTAAAGTTGTCGTAGAGAAGGAACAATTATTAAATAAAACTGGTTATGGTACACCGATTGCTGCAACAATAGAAAATGCAAATCTATTTTATGTTCAAGATGGTGAGCGATTTTTATTAGAAAGAACTGCAACGGGCTATCAAAATTCAAGTGGCCTAGTTAAATTTACGAAAGAGCAGCTATTAGAAATTGCAATAACTAGTCCTGAAAATTTAAGTAATAATGTTGTAACTCGCCCTTTAATGCAAGAAATGACGATTCCGGTACTAGCTTTTGTTGGTGGACCTGGAGAATTAGCGTATTGGGCAACGTTAAAGGATGCATTTGAGCTACTTGATTTACAAATGCCAATACTTGCTCCTCGTCTTAATATTACACTGCTTACAAGAAAAGTGGATCAACTGCTTTCTGATTACGAGTTAACTATACCTCAAGTAATAGATGGAAGTGCACAATCTTTGAAAGAACAATTTATAGATAGTGTACAAGATGTTGAAGCTAAAAATCATATTGCTAAAATTAAAGATATATTAAATGAGCAGTACGAAAAACTAGCGGTTCATTTAACTGAACAACAGATTAAGTTACACCCACTTTTAGATAAAAATAAAAAATACCACCAGATGCAATTAGACTATTTAAACAAAAAAATAGAGCAAGAAATTTTAATTAAACATGACAAAACAATAGGTCAATTTAATTTGCTCAAATCTGAAATCTACCCTAATGACAATCTTCAAGAACGAGTTTATAATCCGTTCCAATACTTAAATGTTTATGGAACGGATCTAATTAAAGATTTATGTGCATTGCCTTTTACAATTGCCAATACACATTATGCGGTACGATTGTAATGTTTGTGAAAAGATAGACAGTTTTCTGTAATAAAAATGTTCATCATTTTAGACTTTTTGTCCTAAAATGGACATTTTGTATAAAAAGAGGTCGTCTCAAAGACATATGAGACGACCTCTTTTTTGTGTCTATTTTAATGGGTGGGGATGTTGCAAAAAGTACTATATACACAATTTGTTAAAAGTTAATAACAATCTCTTTAAAAATGTGGAGGAAAGTGGGGGATTGTGGTACATTATTTACTAAAGTGGGGTGAGTAGCATGTTCATGGGAGAATATCAACATTCCGTTGATGCAAAAGGACGACTAATTATACCTTCTAAATTTCGAGAAGAATTAGGTACAACTTTTGTAATTACACGCGGACTTGATAACTGCCTATTTGGATATCCTATGGATGAATGGCGAAAACTCGAAGAAAAATTAAAGGAATTACCTATGACGAAAAAGGATGCGCGTGCATTTGCAAGGTTTTTCTTTTCAGGGGCAACTGAAGTTGAAATTGATAAGCAAGGAAGAATTAATATCCCATCAACGCTTGCTACTTACGCAAAGCTTGAAAAAGAATGTGTAGTGCTAGGTGTTTCAAGTAAAATTGAAATTTGGGCAAAAGATGCTTGGGAATCATATTTCAATGATGCAGAGGAATCCTTTAATGAAATTGCAGAAAATTTAATAGGCTTTGACTTCTAGAAAAGTCGCGCGCCAAGAAGGAGTAATGGTTAAATGTTCGATCATACAACCGTACTATTGAAAGAAACTGTTGATGGATTGAGCATCAATCCTGATGGAATATATGTAGATTGTACGTTAGGTGGCGCAGGCCATAGTGAATACTTAGTACAACAATTATCATCCAGAGGGAAGCTAATTTGTTTCGATCAAGATATGACGGCGATAGAAAATGCAAAAGTTCGTTTAGGAAATTACCTAGATCGCGTAACATTTGTTCATTCTAATTTCCGTTATATAAAAGAGGAACTTCAGAAATTGAATATTGAGAAAATTGATGGCATTCTGTATGACTTAGGTGTTTCTTCACCCCAATTAGATATGCCTGAGCGCGGTTTTAGTTATCATCATGATGCACCATTAGATATGCGTATGGATCAAACTTCGGATATTTCTGCATTTCATGTAGTAAATGAATGGCCTTATGAAGATTTGGTTCGAATTTTCTTCCGTTATGGCGAAGAAAAATTTTCAAAACAAATTGCCCGCAAAATCGAGGAAGCAAGAAAAAAGGCCCCAATTGAAACAACTGGGGAGCTTGTAGAATTGATTAAAGAAGGGATTCCAGCACCAGCTCGAAGAAAAGGTGGCCATCCTGCAAAAAGAGTGTTTCAAGCAATTCGAATTGCAGTAAATGATGAACTTGGAGCAGCTGAGGATTCATTAGTGGATGCAATTGATTTACTTAAGGTAGGAGGAAGGATTAGTGTTATTACTTTCCATTCATTAGAAGATCGATTAACGAAATCAATCTTTAAAGAAGCTTCCTCAATGCCTGATTTACCTCCAGGATTACCTGTAATTCCGGATGAATATAAACCGACATTAAAGTTAGTTACTAGAAAACCAATTCTTCCATCAGAAGAAGAATTACAAGAAAACAATCGTTCACGGTCAGCAAAGCTTCGTATTGCTGAAAAAATAAATGACAAAGGGCGTGGGTAAATGGCAGTTCGTGTTAGGCAATATTCATATGTTCAACAGCCTGTAGTTCCGGAACAGCAACAACCCTCTATAAAACAAAATAGTGATAAAAAGAAAAAAATTATTACTGCAAAAGAAAAGCTAATATATATTGCTTTTATTGTCCTAGTTGCCGTGCTTGCTGTTTCAATACTACATAAGCAAAGTTCGATTCAGCAGACAACGATGGAAATTCAAAAAATCGAATCGGAAATTGCTGAAACTGAAAAGCAAAATGTTGATTTAAAGGTACAAGTAAGTGAGTTATCAACGTATGAAAGAATTTGGGAAAAAGCAAAAGCACTCGGTTTAACTCTTAATGAGAAGAATGTAAAGGTAGTGCCGGGAGAATGAAAAAGAAGACATTTCGATTCCAATGGGGAGCCTTTCTAATGTTATTACTATATGGAGGGCTCTTTTTTGCATTATTTATTCGGATATTTTACATTCAAGCGACAGGTGAAGTGGCTGGCCAACAATTAGAAGCAAAAGCAGCCGCACTTTATGAAAAAGAAGCGGTATTAACAGCAGAACGCGGAAAAATCAAAGACCGAAATGGAAATATTATCGCAGAGGATACATTAAGCTATCGACTTATTGCAGTAGTTAATCCAAAGGCAACAACGGATTCGAAACGTCCTAAACATGTTACTGATCCTGAGAAAACTGCAAAAATACTAGCTCAATATATTCCGATGGATGAATCAGAAATTTATAAGAACTTAACGAAAAGGTTAAGTGATGGTAGACAGCCATACCAGGTAGAGTTTGGCGTTGCAGGGCGTAGTATAAGTCATGAAACGATGAACGCTATTAAAGAAGAAAAGCTACCTGGAATTATATTTGCAAGTGACACAAAACGATACTATCCTAATGGGCCATTTGCATCTCACTTAATCGGTTTTGCTCTTAAAGAACAACAAGATAATGGTGATTTTAAAACAGTTGGGAAAATGGGATTAGAGTATATATACAATAAAGACCTAACTGGTAAAAATGGATCCATTCAATATGAAAGTGATATTTTCGGATATTTACTTCCAAACAGCGAAAAAATGGTGAAGCCTGCTGTAAATGGTCGAGATATTTATTTAACAATAGATAAAACCATTCAAAACTTTTTAGAAGAATCAATGACAGAGGTTTATAAAGAATATAATCCAGAATCAATGGTTGCAGTTGTTGCTAATCCTAAAACTGGTGAAATATTGGCGATGACACAACGTCCAACATTTGATCCTGATACACGAGAAGGGTTAAAAGATAACTGGTTGAATGAGGTGACCGAGAAAGTAATGGAGCCAGGTTCAACAATGAAAACATTTACTTTAGCAACTGCGATTGAAACTGGTAATTGGAACCCCAATGCATATTTCCGTTCGGGTAGCTACACGATTCTAGATAGAACAATTCGTGACCATAATTTAGTAGGATGGGGTAGCATTACTTATTTAGAAGGATTCCAACGCTCAGCCAATACAGCGATGGCAAATTTACTAGAACAAATCGGTGATGAAACTTTTGTTGAATATATAAAGAAATTTGGATTTGGAGAAAAAACTGGCATTGATTTACCTGGAGAAGTAACAGGTACACTTTTAACAAAATATCCAATTAACAGAGTAACAACAACCTTTGGTCAAGGTACCACTGTTACTCCTATCCAACTTGTACAAGCTATGACCGCCATTGCAAATGATGGTCAAATGATGCAACCATATATAATAGATAAGATTATAGATTCCAATACTGGTGAAATAATAGAAGAAAGTGAACCTGTCGTGAAGGGTAAACCTATTTCTGCTAAAACTGCTACACAAGTAAGAGAAATTTTAGCTTCTACGGTTACTTCAGAAGCAGGAACAGCTCGCAGATTCGCTATTGATGGTTATGAAGTTGGTGGGAAAACAGGTACTGCTCAAATTGCGCGATCTGGTGGTGGTTATTTAGCAGGAAAAAATAATTACCTTTATTCATTTTTAGGACTAGCACCAATTGATGATCCACAACTTATTGTTTACGTTGCAGTAAAGCAACCGAAATTGTCCGCAACTGAGGTTGGTTCAGAACCAGTTGCTAAAGTGTTCACTTCTGTTGTACAAAACAGTTTGAAATATTTAAATATAAAACCAGAAGATGTGGCAGAGGTAAAAACTGCGAAAATGAATGACTATATCGGTCAAAGTGTGGAAAATGTTCAAGTTGAGCTTACAAACGAAGGTTTAAAACCAATTGTAATTGGTGAAGGTGGACAAATAATAGATCAATATCCACAAGCCGGTCTTCCAATTACAAAAGGAAGTTTAGTATTCCTTAAAACGGAAGGAGCAATTACGATTCCGTCATTTGAAAATTGGTCTCTACGAAATATTTTAGTATATAAGATGTTGTCAGGTTTATCCATTGAAATCGTTGGAGAAGGGTATGTTGAAAGTCAAAGTGTTTCTGCTAATACAACAATAGTTGATTCTTCGCCAATCGTTGTTAAACTGAAAACACCTGAAGAGATGTATACACAAATAATAGAAGAACAAGCAACTGAAGAAAGTGAGATTTTACCACAAGATTAGTAGAAAGCGTTCGAATAGAAGTCAACTTCAATACATACTTTGTTAAAAACGAGGTGTGAATAAAAATGAAGTGGATTTCTACCATTTCAAAAAATCGCTTAAAACTAATTGTTTATGGTTTTATTCTTTTTGGAATTGCTGTTGTCATTCGATTATTTTATGTCCAAGTCATTCAACATGATGAATTAACCGAGCTTGCAAAAGAAAACTGGGATCGAGAAATCCCATTTGCATCAGAGCGTGGAGAAATTATTGATCGTAACGGTGAAGTTCTTGTTACAAATAAGCTAGCACCTACACTTTATTTTATGCCTGCTCAAAACGATAATATTGAACAAGCTGCAAAACAAATTGCATCTGTATTAAAAATTGATGAACAAAAGCTTTATAAGAAAATGAATTCAAAAGATTATCTAGTAAAGCTTGCACCAGAAGCGAAAAATATTACGTATGAACAAGCTGTACAAATTCAAGGTCTTAAAATTGATGGTTTATACAGTGGTGTCGATTATGTACGACATTATCCATATGGAGATTTATTATCTAGGTTTATAGGATTTACTGGCTATGATACGCAAGGCTTGGCAGGAATCGAATATCAATATAACAAGTTTCTTACATCAAGGGCAGCAGCAATTCGACTTTTCACAGATGCGAAAGGTAATTCTCTACCTCATGTTGATGACGAATGGCGTGAAGGCGATCAAGGTGCAACAGTTGAATTGACAATTGATTTAGAAGTTCAACAAGTTGTAGAAAGAGAATTGTCACAGGCAATGAAAAAATATGATGCTGACCAAGCGTTAGCTATTGCGATGAATGTAAATACTGGTGAGATATTAGCTCTTTCTTCGTATCCTACATATGATCCATCAAAATTTGAAGAAGTAGATTCTTCAATCTATAATCGGAATTTGCCGGTTTGGATGACATATGAGCCTGGTTCAACCTTTAAAATTATTACGTTAAGTGCTGCTTTAGAAGAAGGTGTTGTTGATCTCGAAAAGGATACATTTTACGACAAAGGTTATACAATTGTTGAGGGAGCTAGACTTCGTTGTTGGAAACGTTCGGGGCATGGCAGTGAGACATTTTTGCAAGTAGTAGAGAATTCATGTAACCCTGGATTTATTGAGCTTGGACAACGTGTTGGTTCAACAAAGCTACTCAAATATATTAAAGATTTCGGATTTGGTGAAACTACAGGTTCAAATATTGCTGGTGAAGCTTCAGGGATTTTGTTCTCTGAAAAGTCATTTGGTCCTGTTGAGCACGCTACGACGTCATTTGGTCAAGGAATTGCAGTCACTCCTATTCAGCAAGTTCAAGCAGTAGCAGCAGCAGTAAATGGTGGGAAATTGTACACACCTTATGTTGTATCGAAGGTATATGATTCAGGGACTGGTAAAACAATTGTAGAAAATAAACCAGATTTAAAACGCACTGTAATTAGCGAAGAAACATCTAAAGAAGTACGTCATGCGCTTGAATCAGTTGTAGCAAATGGATCTGGTCGCCAAGCATACCGAGATGGTTTAAGAATTGGTGGGAAAACTGGAACAGCTCAAAAAGTAGAAAATGGTCGTTATAAACAAGGAGACTATATCGTATCATTTATCGGATTTGCCCCTGCTGATAATCCTGAAATTGTTGTTTATGTAGCAATTGATCACCCGAAAAGCTCTGTAGTTTTTGGTAGTACGATAGCAGCTCCAATTGTCGGTCAAATAATTGAAGACATTGCACCTAAGGTAGGAATAGAAGTAAATCGTAAAGGTCAATTGGAGAAACAGTATCGATGGGGAGATCCAATCACAGATCGTGTTCCAAATTTAGTAGGTTACGAAAAATCTGAAGTAATGCAATTGCAGTATCCATATAAAATTCAATGGCATGGTGAAGGAAATGTAGTAACGGCTCAATTACCAGAAGCAGATAATATTATTCAACAAGATGGCACCATTCATCTTTATTTAGAAAAAAACTAACTTTTAAATTTCTTTAAAAATGATTTGAAAACAACTATTATAAATGATGAATCATTTAGAAAAACAAATATATAGAAAAGCGGAGTGTGTTTGTTTAGCCGGCGTCGGCGAGAGCGCCACGTGGGGTGCTCCTGCGGTTACTCGTCGCAAAAAACATCTGCTCCTGCGGTTACTCGTCGCAAAAAACATCTGCTCCTGCGGTTACTCGTCGCAAAGTACCTTTGTGGCATCGTTGACATTCCATGGGTGTCGTTAGTAAGGCAACTTCGAGTGCAAGTGCAAAGCTAGATAAAAGAGGAGATTTAACATGACAATCATAACAACAATAACCATTCTAGCGATTTCATTCATCGTTTCTGTGGTTCTTGCTCCAATATTAATCCCAATTCTTCGGCGTTTAAAATTTGGACAGAGCATTCGTGAAGAGGGTCCACAGTCTCATATGAAAAAGGCTGGTACACCTACAATGGGTGGCATTATATTTTTATTATCGATAATTGCTACAACGGTAATTGTTGGAAATGCTTTCGATTTATTTACCACTCAGTCAGTTGTAATGTTACTAGTATTAGCTGGATTTGGACTAATCGGATTTTTAGATGATGGAATTAAAGTAATTTTCAAACGTAATTTAGGATTAACTTCATTGCAAAAATTAATTGCTCAAATAATTATTTCCATTGCAGCCTTCCTGTTATTACGATTAGGAACATTTGATACATCAATTAATATTCCGTTTACTGAACTATCAATTGACTTTGGAATTTTATATGTTGCGTTCTTAATTTTTTGGTTAGTAGGATTTTCCAATGCCGTAAATTTAACAGATGGTTTAGACGGTTTAGTTGCTGGAACTGCATCCATTGCTTTTACTGCATATGGTGTTATAGCGTTATTTAATGAACAAGCGGATGTTGCATTATTTACTTTTGCCGTTACGGGTGCTTTATTAGGATTTTTAATCTTTAATGCAAACCCAGCTAAAGTGTTCATGGGTGATACAGGATCTTTAGCTTTAGGTGGATCTTTAGCACTTGTTTCTGTTGTCGTAAAGGAAGAATTGTTACTATTATTAATCGGTTTAGTTTTTGTTATAGAGACGTTATCGGTTATTTTACAAGTAGGAAGCTTTAAATTACGTGGTAAACGTATATTTAAAATGAGCCCAATCCATCATCATTTTGAGTTATCTGGTTGGTCTGAGCGTAAGGTAGTCGGTGTCTTTTGGTCGACAGCATTAGTTGTTGCATTGATTGCAGTAATAACGGAGGCAATGTTATGATTCAATATTCAAAATTACAACATAAAAAAGTATTAGTACTTGGCTTAGCAAAAAGTGGTGTTGCAGCAGCAGAGCTCCTACATCAGTTAGGAGCTTTCGTTACGGTTAATGATTCAAAACCATTTGATGAAAATCCTCAAGCACAGCAGCTACTTCAAAAAGGGATCACTGTTATATGTGGAAGACATCCAGAGGATTTATTAGATGAAGGTTTTGAATTAATAGTAAAAAATCCTGGTATACCTTATACGAATTCGATAATAGAGGATGCTTTGAAACGTGAATTACCAGTTATAACAGAGGTAGAGCTTGCTTATTTAGTAAGCGAAGCACCAATTATCGGCATTACTGGTACAAATGGCAAAACAACAACCACTACATTAATTTATGAAATGTTAAATAAAGCTAATCGTCGACCTTTAATCGCTGGAAATATTGGAACCGTCGCATGCAGTGTTGCTGCTAATGCAACCTCTGAAAATGTAATAGTGACTGAACTGTCATCGTTTCAGTTAATGGGAACAATTGAATTTAAGCCTAAAATTGCAATTTTAACAAATTTATATGATGCACATTTGGACTACCATGGAACATTTGAACAATATGCAGAGGCGAAATTTGCAATTGCAAAAAATCAAGATGAAACAGATTGGCTAATATATAATGCTGAACAAGATGTTGTAAAACAATTTGCTAATCGATCAAATGCTAAAAAGGTGCCATTTAATGCAAATGGACGATCTGAAAGTGGGATAAGTGCTGATGACACGACAATTTATTGGCAGGGAGAACCGTATCTAAGTAGAGTAAATATTGCTTTACCAGGGAAGCATAATTTAGAAAATATATTGGCTGCCTTAGCTGCATGTATACTTTACGGTTGTGAAAAATCAGACATAGAAGTTGTGTTAAAAACTTTTACAGGTGTAAGACATCGTACTCAATTTGTTCGTGAGTGGAATGGCCGGAAATTTTATAACGATTCTAAAGCAACTAATTGTTTAGCTACTAAAGTGGCCTTAAATGCTTTTCATCAACCAACGATTTTACTTGCTGGAGGACTTGACCGAGGTCATTCCTTTGAAGAATTGCGTGAATCAATGAAAAATGTTAAAGCTGTCGTAGCATTTGGTGAAACTGGACAACGGTTTATTGAATTTGCAAAATCTTGCGGTATTGAAAACACAATTCTTGCAAAAGATGTTGAAGATGCAGTAAGACTTGCTGTACCTCTGTCAGAGATTGGCGACATTATATTATTGTCACCTGCGTGTGCGAGTTGGGATCAATATAAAAGTTTTGAAATACGTGGAGATTTATTTATAGAGGCAGTAATGGATCTTTAAATCCTGTGCTTAGAACAGAGGAACTTGTTTCTAAGCACACTCTGTTAGTTGTCTATAGTTATCATGAGGAAAGGATGCCTTAACTGAAATTTACTTATAAAAGGCTATTTATTATCTCTGCATTCTTGCTATCTACAATTGGGATTATTTTTATTTATTCCGCTGGTACATATTGGAGTTCAATTCATTATGAAGGACAATTACCATTTTATTTAAAGCAACTTATATATTTAATACTTGCTATTTTTGTCTTTACAGTTGTTGCTAACATGCCAATGTTTACAGTGGAAAAAACGTGGATTTCATTATATGTATTTTCACTTTTTTTACTCATTTTAGTTTTAATACCTGGTATCGGAATTGTACGTAATGGATCGCAAAGCTGGATTGGCATAGGTCCTTTAACAATTCAACCAGCGGAATTAGTGAAAATTACTACATTAATGTATTTAAGCTATATGTTAAGTAAGGTGAAAAATGGAGAACGGGTTATTCGTTTTCAACATTTTTTAATTATTATTATTCCATGTGCTTTAATAATGCTTCAGCCGGATTTTGGCTCTGTATTTATCTTAGTTGTATCTGCCTTCATCCTACTGTTTATTGCTAAATATCCAATTAAGCTATATATCGGTTTTATCGTTCTAGGCGTTATCGGTTTAGTTGGATTAATTGCGTCTGCACCTTATCGATTAAAAAGAATTGAAGCTTTTATAAATCCTTGGGCAGATCCACTTGGTAGTGGCTTTCAGGCAGTGCAATCATTATTAGCCATTGGACCGGCAGGAATATTAGGTCATGGGTTTCAAGAAAGTCGCCAAAAGTTTTTATATTTACCAGAACCTCAAAATGATTTTATTTTTTCAATTATTTTAGAGGAAATTGGTTTTTTAGGGGGATGTGTTGTATTAATTCTTTTTGCACTTTTCATTTACTCTGGTTTTGGACTTGCATTGCAAACTACAAAAAGCTCTGATTTTTATGCAATATCTGCTTTAGTTACGATGGTTGGATTTCAAGCAGCTTTAAATATAGGTGTAGTCATTGGTTTAATTCCAGTAACAGGTGTTACATTGCCCTTTATTAGTTATGGTGGAACATCATTATTAATCATTTGGTTTATTGTGGCAATTGTTGTTAGCTTTTCAAATCGAACCGATTAACTTCGAGCTTTAAAAATAATAGCATGCAACTTACAACTGCTCTCGTATCCCATTGGGCTTGCCAAAAGGTTGAAGTTGAAAAATGTTAGTCGAGACAGATAGAGAGCTTTTAATTTAGAAAAATTGAATGTTACGTGGGTGTTACATGAGGTGGCGTGCAACTAAAAGCACTTTGGGTTTTACAGAAGAAAGGAGGAGTAAAAATATGGATAAAGTAATAGACATCGAAGAACGTATACCTACATTGAGAGAAAAAAGAAGAAGAAGAACCAATTTTAAATTTATCGCATTATTATTGTTGTTTTTCCTTACACTATTTTTACTCCTTTATTTTCAATCACCTTATAGCGATATAAAAAAAATAAACATCATGGGCTCTAAGCTTGTTAATGAAGAAGTTTATTTGCAAAAATCAGAATTGAAAATTGGCAACTCGATGTGGGGATTTAAAGTGAATGATATTGAGAATAAGCTTCGACAACAACAATGGGTAAAAGACGTTCAAGTAACAAGAAAATGGCTAACAACAGTAGAAATTAATGTGGAAGAATGGCAGAAAGTTGCTTATATTTCAGTTGATAATGAATTTTATCCAATGCTTGAGAACGGTGAGATGTTTAAACAGGCAAGTACGATGGAGCCTGTTGATGCACCTTTATTTTTACAATTTGAAGATGAGCAATTGAGAAAAAAATTATTAAAAGAACTAGCAAAGCTTGATCCTACTGTATTAGCATTAATCTCTCAAATAAATGCCACTCCTTCAAGTGCAGACCCATATTCTATTACGCTTTTCATGAATGATGGCTATGAGGTTAGAGCAGAAATTACGTCACTCGCGGACAAACTCAAATATTATCCTTCCATTGTCGCTCAGATAGAAAGTGCTGGTGGATATGAAAAAGGCATTATTGATATTGAAGTAGGTTCTTATTATAGATCGTATAGTGATGAATACACAAAATTAAATATACCTGTTGATGAAATGGAAACTGACAGCGAAGTAGAACAGGAAGTGATGGCTGATGAAGAAACCATTTCCCAATAAAACGAATAAATTTACGAGGAAACATTTCATCATTTTAATTGTTTGTATTGTTACAGGATTTATTATTGGCTATTCATATAATCTTACGAAAGATGAAGAAAAGATAAATAGCTCTTACTTGGATCAAGAAGAATCATATCGAGAAGATTTAATTGACCAAAAAGAAAGGAATAAAGAGTTAACTGAAGAACTAAATAATTTACAAATTCGAATTCGAGAATTTGAAAAGTCTTTTGCAGAAAATAAAGATGAATATGAGCATTTGCTTAATGAAGCGGAAAAGCTGAGATTAATGATTGGTGAAATACCTTCACAAGGACAAGGTGTACGAGTCACTTTAAAAGATGGTGAATATAATCCTAACTCTACTAATCCAAATGAGTATATCGTTCATGAAAGCCATGTTTTATCAGTCATAAATGAATTGAAAATTTCTGGTGCAGAAGCTATTTCAATTAATGGACAAAGATTAAAATCGAATTCATATATCAGGTGTAATGGACCTGTTATAACAATTGATGGTAGGCAATTTCCAGCTCCCTTTGTAATAGAAGCTGTAGGTGACTCTAAATCATTAGTTGCATCAATGAAAATTGTTGGAGGAATTTTTGACCAATTATTAAATGACCGAATCGTTGTTACAATTGAAGAAAGTGACCTTATTCAAATGCCTTCTATAAATGATGAATCATAAATTATTCGCGGAACTTGCTAATAAATTATAGAACCGTTTGGGAGTGTTACAATGAATAAAGAAATAGTTACACGAATAACAATTGTATCAACTATTGTAGGGTTCATGATAGCTGTTCAATATAATACAATTCAGCAACCAACAACAAGGGATACTCGAGATATATGGGAAATACGTCAAGAGTTATCTGAAGAAAAAAAGCGACATTCAGAATTGCTCTCAGAAATATCTAACTTAAATAAAATTGTTAGGGAATATGAAAATAATGATACTGAAAGTCAAGCCCAATTATTAAAGAATACAGTGAATGATTTAAAACGGCAAACAGGGATTAGTTCCGTTTCTGGGCCTGGTGTTATTTTAAATATTAGCCCAGCAATGGAATTAATTGAGTTTGGCTATACAATAAAACCTATTTCACCTGATTTATTAATTCGATTAGTAAATGAAATTTATCGCTACAACGGTTTATTTGTTGAAATTGGTGGACAACGAGTTATTCATACAACAGCGATCCGTGATATCAATGGTGCTACGACTGTAAACGGTGTTCCAATAGACGGTTCAAATGTTGAAATAAGAGTCATTACGAATAGTCTAGAAAATGCTGAAAAACTATATAGTTACCTATATGCATCAACATTTCGAGATGACTTTTACCTTGATAATTTAAATTTAGTCATTAATGAAGCTCAATCATATTTAACGATAGGTGAGTATGATGGTGAACTAACAAATACTTACTTAGTTGAAAACAGTGAAGGGGATTAGAGTATGTGGTTACCATTACTTGGATTGCTATTAGGACTCACATTTGGACTATTAACCGATATTCAAATTCCAGCAGTTTATGAGCATTATTTATCAATTGCCGTGCTGGCTGCGCTCGATACAATTTTTGGTGGAATAAGAGCAAATTTACAACAAGTATATGATGATAAAGTTTTTGTTTCAGGCTTTTTCTTCAATATTGCATTAGCTGCCGCATTAGCATTTTTAGGAGTTCATTTAGGTGTTGACCTTTATTTAGCAGCAATTTTTGCTTTTGGTGTTCGACTTTTCCAAAATATAGCTGTCATTCGACGTATTTTGATAACAAAATGGGAAGAGAGACATATAAAAAAGGATGAAAATACAGTATAATAGCTGTAAAATTGTATAGTATACATTGATTTACTTAGACAATAGCTAGAAATTACAATAGAATAATAATAGGAGTAATCGAAGGAGGTGCGGTAAAGTGAATCATCAAGATACTTACATTTCACTTGATATAGGATCTTCTTCTATCAAGGTTTTGATAGGAGATATAACAGACAATCAATTACATGTCATCGGTGTCGGAAATGTTAAATCAAATGGAATTCGAAAAGGCGCGATTGTTGATATAGATGCAACCGTACAATCAATTAAAAAAGCAGTGGAACAAGCTGAAAGAATGACTGGAATAAAAATTGACGAAGTAGTGTTAGGCATACCTGCAAATCAAACTACTCTTCAACCTGTAAAAGGGGTTGTTGCTGTAAATAGTGAAAACCGCGAAATTACTGATGAAGATCTAGAAAGAGTTATTGAGTCCGCACAAGTAATGTCGATACCACCTGAACGAGAGCTTGTAAATTTAATTCCACGTCAATTTATTGTTGATAACTTAGATGAAATTAAAGATCCTCGTGGGATGATTGGTATTCGTTTAGAAATGGATGCAACGATGATCACAACATCTAAAACATTAGTTCATAATGTTTTAAGATGTGTTGAACGTGCAGGATTACAAATAAGAGAAATTTACTTACAACCTTTAGCAGCTGGATTTTTTGCATTAACTGAGGATGAGAAAAACCAAGGTACAGCCTTTATCGATTTAGGAGGCGGTTCAACTACTATCGCAGTTTTTGAAGATGGTTTATTGACACGTACAGGAGTTATTCCAGTTGGTGGCGAACATATAACGAAAGATTTATCTATAGTATTAAAAACCCCTACGGAACAAGCCGAAATAATAAAAAAGCAGTTTGGACATGCATTTTTTGATGATGCCTCTGATGATGAAGTGTTTGAAGTACCTGTTTCAGGAACTGATACAATGGATCAATATAGTCAAAAATATATTGCAGAAATCATTGGTGTTCGTTTAGAAGAATTGTTTGAACTAATTTTAGATGAGTTAGCTCGCTTAGGGGTGCGTGATTTACCTGGTGGAGTAGTCCTTACAGGTGGTGTTGCTCAATTAGAAGGAATTGCCCAATTGGCAAGACAAACTATGCAAACACGTGTAAGAATTTATACTCCTGACTATATAGGTGTCCGTGAGCCGGCTTATACAACTGCTGTTGGTTTAATACGCTATGCCCATTTAGAGGATGAATTTTACGGTAGAAGTGCAAATCAAACACCTGTTTATGCAACAATTGGAGCAGGGACAACTCCTCCTAAAAAACAATCTAATGTGTCAGAACGAGATATTAACAGTAATAAAACAAGCGTAATTAACAAAGCTAAGAAACTATTTGATAAGTTTTTTGAATAATTTTCGAGACTAGTGTGGCAGGAGGAGAAACTATGTTAGAATTTGATACGAGTATAGACCAGCTAGCTAACATTAAAGTAATTGGCGTTGGCGGTGGTGGTAATAACGCAGTAAATAGAATGATTGAACATGGCGTACAAGGTGTTGACTTTATCGCTGTTAATACAGACGCACAGGCTTTAAATCTATCAAAAGCCGAATATAAATTACAGATTGGTAATAAATTAACTCGCGGACTTGGCGCAGGTGCTAATCCGGAAGTGGGAAAAAAGGCTGCTGAAGAAAGTCGAGAGCAAATAGAAGAAGTTCTTCGTGGAGCAGATATGGTATTCGTTACTGCTGGTATGGGCGGTGGTACTGGTACAGGTGCTGCACCAGTTATTGCTACTATTGCTCGTGAATTAGGAGCATTAACAGTTGGAGTTGTAACTCGTCCGTTTTCTTTTGAAGGCCGTAAACGTCAAACACAAGCTATTGGTGGTATTGCAGCCATGAAGGAAGCTGTAGATACACTGATTGTAATTCCGAATGATAAGCTTTTACAAATCGTTGATAAAAGTACACCAATGCTTGAGGCATTCCGTGAAGCTGATAACGTATTGCGTCAAGGTGTACAAGGTATTTCGGATTTAATTGCTACACCTGGACTTATTAACTTGGACTTTGCAGACGTTAAAACGATTATGTCTGATAAAGGTTCTGCATTAATGGGTATTGGTATTGCAACAGGTGAAAACCGTGCGACAGAAGCGGCTAAAAAAGCGATTTCAAGTCCACTACTTGAAACGTCCATTGATGGTGCAAAAGGTGTTATTATGAATATTACTGGTGGAACGAACTTAAGTTTATTTGAAGTTCAAGAAGCTGCAGATATTGTTGCATCTGCTTCTGACGAAGAAGTAAATATGATTTTCGGTTCTGTAATCAATGAAAACTTAAATGATGAAATTATTGTAACGGTTATTGCAACAGGATTCTCTGATGATGTTATACAACAACGTCCTCAAAATACGCGACCAATGGGAAATGCACGCAATACTAATACACAAACGCAACAACAACCATCTCCAATTCGTGAACGCGTACAAGAACAACCGGTACAACAGCAAGAACCACAACGTCAGGTTCAACAAGAAGATATGTTAGACATTCCAACATTCTTACGTAACCGTCGCAACCGTTAATCAAAATTCGAATACATTCGACATAAGCAGACTGCTCATTCTATATATAGAAATGGGCAGTTTTTTTGTTGTTCTCCAGCCTTATATTGAGAACAAACAGCTAGTTGAATTTTAGACAGATATACTATATTTCTTGTACAATTTTCAGTAGTTAAACAAATTTTAGTACACGCAGCCTACCACTGTAAGCTGCGAATTTTATTTAGAAGTTTTAGAAGTATATCACATCTGTGAGTGGGCCTTGCACAAAGCACAAAGACAAGTCGTAGAGACATGTACAACATGGCTCTGCGGCTTGTGTGTTTAGCCCGCTCACAATACCCATAACAATTAAGTATTTTTATAAGTACCTTCTGATAATGCGGTATATTAATCAGCAAGCATCATCCTCTTTTCCACCCTCATTTTCCTATGGAAATCCATTTTTCGCTCGATTTTCTTGTCGAAATTCTAAAAAAACAGAAAAAATTGTCAAAAAGATTTTAGCTTTTCGTACTACAGTTTGACATTTTCCTCAACTTCCTAGTGTTAAGCTATTTCTAGGAGGACGCTAAAATGATTGGAGAATTACTCGTACTATACAATACGTTATTCAATTACTTCTTATTAAAATTCACACAAGAAATAACGGGGTTGTATGTAAAAAGAAGTAGATTACTTCTTAGTGCGTTTTGTAGTGGATTAATCTCATCGATCTTTTATCACTCATTATTAGGCGCTGCCGTCAGTTTTATTGTTTTAATTGGACTCGCATTTTCTTTTCGTATCCAATCTTTATTAAAACAAGGGACAATCCTATTTTTAACAACTTTCTTCCTCGGTGGAGTACTGACAAGTTTATTACCCTTTTTATTAAATCAAACCGAAGTAACTTTTTTTATTTTCTGTTCGGCAATCGCTTTCTTGAGTTTAACAACGATTCACTCTAAATGGAGAAAGATGATGCAAATGAAAGTTCAATCTTCATTTGTAGTGGATTGTGAGCTTGAACTATTAAAAAGAACATATTGCTTAAAGGGATTTATTGATACTGGCAATGAATGTATAGAGCCTTTAAGTGGCAAGCCAGTACAATTTCTTTCGTATAATGCTATCGCAAAGGAATTACCAGAAGACTTTCATGAAGCATTATTGAAGTGGGATGAAAAAAATCCATATGATTTAAAAATGTTTCCTTCTTATGTCTATCCGAAAGTTCGAGTATTGTCTCTTTCAACTGTACAAAAAGAAAGATCAACAGTCCTTGCTTTTCGGTTTGAACGTTTAAAAATTAGTGGGACAAAGGATAAGGAAATTTCCGAGCAATATGTTGTTTTTACTCGTAATGATGCGAAATATCCACATGACGCACAAATAATTCTTCACGTTTTATCGTTATGAAAATGATGCATAAAGGGGGAAAATGATTGTTTAATAAGTTAATCGAACTATTTAGAAAAATTTGGAGTAAGTTTCGTACTACTAAAGGAACATACTATATAGGAGGGCATGATTCATTGCCAGTACCATTAACTAGAGAAGAAGAGATGACAGTTATTGAAGCCTTTATGAATGGTGATTTAAGAGCAAGAGATACACTAATTGAAAGAAATTTACGTCTAGTAGTATATATTGCAAGACGTTTTGATAACACAGGAACTCCAATAGAAGATTTAATTAGTATAGGTTCAATTGGACTAATTAAAGCAATTGAAACATTTAATACTGAAAAGAATATTAAGTTGGCGACTTATGCATCAAGATGTATAGAAAATGAAATATTAATGCATTTAAGAAAGACAAGCCGTATGAAAGGTGAAGTTTCATTAGACGAGCCTTTAAATTCAGATCCCGATGGAAACGAGCTTCTTCTATCAGATATTTTAGGTACAGAAGAACAAATTATTATGAATGACGTTGAAAAGAAAATTGAACGTCAGCACATGTTCCAAGCTATCAATGGTTTAAGTGAACGTGAAAGATACATTATGGAGTGTCGGTTTGGCTTAAATGGTAAGCAAGAAATGACTCAAAAAGAAGTTGCAGATCATTTAGGAATTTCCCAATCCTACATTTCCCGTTTAGAAAAGAAAATTATTTTGGATTTACGAGAACATCTAAATCAACCTATTTCTTAATTTTTAAGAATGACGACGTACAGAGTATATAGTTAGCTTCTCGATATTAATAAAGAGTGTAGACAAAGTCAAATTTGATTTTGCTTACACTCTTTGTATCTTATTTTTTAATTTTATCATCTATAAATAAATTCAATAAAATCAAGGCATGGTAGGCTATTGGATGAAATTGGACGCGCTTTTCGTGCATATTCTTCTTTATTCCGGACAAACTTAAAAAACAGTTCAGAGACAAAAAAACAGTTCGGAGGAAAAGAAGATGGTTCGTACAAAAGTAGAACTTTGTGGTGTAGATACTGCTTCTTTGCCAGTGCTAAAACATGAAGAGATGAGAGAGCTGTTCGTTCGCCTACAATCTGGGGAAGAATGGGTAAGAGATGAACTAGTAATTTGTAATTTAAGACTTGTTTTAAGTATTGTCGGTCGATTTTCATATCGCGGTGAACAAGCAGATGATTTGTTCCAAGTTGGCTGTATCGGTTTATTAAAGGCTATTGATCATTTCGATTTAAAGCATAATGTTCGATTTTCAACATATGCTGTACCAATGATAATTGGTGAGATTCGAAGACATTTAAGAGATCACCATGCATTACGTGTATCAAGATCTTTAAGAGATATAGCATATAAAGCGATGCAAGCAAAAGAGAAATTTATTTCAGAAAATTTACATGAACCGACAATCGAACAATTAGCTGAAGCTATTGAAATGAAAAAAGAAGATGTGCTTTATGCATTAGATGCAATTCAAGATCCTCTATCATTGCAGGAGCCCATTTATTCTGATGGCGGTGATGCAGTGTATATTATGGATCAATTAAGAGATGATGATGTATCAGAAGATCAATGGGTTGCCTATGTTAGTGTAAAAGAAAGTATGCAAAAATTAGATGAAAGACAACAAATGATATTATCAAAACGATTCTATTATGGCGAAACACAAACTGAAATTGCAAAATCACTAGGTATTTCTCAAGCGCAAATATCAAGATTAGAAAAAAATGCAATTGAGACAATGCAAAAAGACTATAAATTAGGCTAGATTATCGCGCACTTTTTTAAGTGCGTTTTTATTTTATAAAAAGATTACGAAAGGAGATAGAATTGCGTTTTTCAACTGTTCAACAAAAGGAAATTATTGAAGCTGGAAGCGGTAGATTTATCGGCTATATTATTGATGCTGAAGTTTGTGAAAAAACTGGTAACATTATAGCTTTCCACGTTGCCGAACCAAAAAAGTTTATGTCCTTCATACAAGGGGATGATAATGTGAGAAAAGTACTAGTGAGTGATATTCTTGTAGTAGGAAAAGACGTAATCTTAGTGAAAGAGATTTCTGAATAGGTCGTGCTATTCATTGAAAATTAATATGCAGATTGATACAATGAAGGAAACTATTGATGTAAAGTTGGGCGTAGGATGGAGAAAATAAGTAATAAATTAGAAAAAATTAGAAAACAAATTGAAGAGGCAAAAAATAGAGCAAAAGTTACCCAAGATGTAACAATCATTGCAGTTACTAAACAAGTTTCTATTGATCGAGCTTTAGAAGCTATTGATGCTGGGTTAATTCATTTAGGTGAAAATCGACCAGAAGGATTATTAGCTAAAAAGAGCGAAATAAATAATAAAGCAAACTGGCATTATATTGGCTCTTTGCAATCTAGAAAAGTAAAACAAGTAATAAATGAGATTGATTACTTACATTCTTTAGACCGCTTTAGTTTAGCTGAGGAAATAAATAAAAGAGCTAATAAAACTATTAACTGCTTTGTTCAAGCTAATGTTTCTGGGGAAGAGTCAAAGCATGGTTTGCCAACAGAGGAAGTCATACCTTTTATACAATCATTAGAACAATTTGATAAAATTCGTGTTGTTGGTTTAATGACAATGGCGCCAAACACTGAGGATCAAACGATTATAAGAACTGTATTTAAAAATTTGAAAAATTTACAACAGGAAGTTGTTAAATTAAACTTGCCTTATGCACCTTGCAATGAATTATCAATGGGAATGTCAAACGACTATGAAATTGCTGTTGAAGAAGGTGCTACATTTGTAAGAATTGGAACAGCTCTTGTTGGATAGAAAAGAGGGATGCTAGATGAGTATGAAAAATAAAATAAAAAATTTCTTTTATTTAGAGGAAGAAGAGAATGTTGAAGTTGAAACATCAAGTAAACCGATAAATATTACAAAAGAGCAACCTATTGTTAAGTCAAGTCCTAAAAAGGAACGAAATCATACGAGAGTAGAAACACATACACCTCATAATGTAGTAAGTTTACAAGCAACAAATTCAGCTAAAAACTCTAAAGTAGTAATTGTTGAACCTCGTGTTTATTCTGAGGCTCAAGATATATCAGAGCATTTAAAAAATAGACGTGCTATCATTGTCAATTTGCAACGTATCGATCGTGATGCGGGTGTTCGAATTATTGACTTTTTAAGTGGTACTGTTTATGCATTAGGTGGAGATATTCAACGAATTGGTACAGATATTTTCCTTTGTACACCAGAAAATGTTGAGGTCTCTGGGGAAATTTCAAATTATTTGTATGAGGAGTATTAACTTTATTCCTTTTTGGAATGAAGTTAATCTTTTTACTAAATAAGAAAAGTATAAAATCTTTAGTAGAATAATTAACGAAAGTAACCACTAGAGTTTGCAATCTGTCCATAGTCTAAAGTTCAAAGGGGTATATGGATTTTAGCGCATAATCGATAGTGGTCCAAAATTATCTTTTGTGATGAGTAATTACAAGAGCTAGATAAGGAGCTTTCGCTGACATGGCTAAAGGTTGGTAAAGCTTTTCTTATTGGACTTGCTGTACATAAATTTATATTAACTTCCAGCTAAGTAAAGATAGATAAATACGCTGAAGGAATTTGATTATTAGAGAGGTAATTTAATTATATGACGATATATTCGATAATCCCTATTATAACAATGATTTTTTCGATTTATTCATTTATGCTAATCATTTATATTTTGATGTCTTGGGTTCCGGCTGCTCAAAGTTCATCATTTGGTCGTTTGCTAGCAAAATTTTGTGAACCATATTTAGGTTTCTTCAGAAAGTTTATACCACCAATTGGAATGATTGATTTTTCACCAATTATAGCAATTCTATTGCTAAATTTTATAGAGCGCGGTGTGAAAATCGTTCTTATAAATATTATAAATATGGTAGCTTAGTAAATTAACCCCTACTACAAAGTGGGGGTTTTTTAATAATGAAAGATGGAAATGAATAAGTATTATAAGACAAAAGCGAGTTGTGAAAATGGAGCATTTAATTCAGCATTTTAGAAAAGAAGAGCAGGTTTTTATTGAAAGGGTAGTTGGTTGGCAACGTGAAGTAGAGGATCGTTTTTCTCCAAAACTAACTGACTTTTTAGATCCCCGTGAACGGTTTATTGTGTCATCGATTATTGGTCAAAATCAAGATCTTTCTATTTCTACTGATGGGGGATTTAAAGAAGCAGAAAGGCAACGACTCTATATAAGTCCAAGCTACTTTACTCCTTTAAAGGATGACTTCCAAATTACTATTTTTTCAATCCATTACCCTTCGAAATTTGTACAATTAAAACATCCTGATGTATTAGGTGCTTTATTATCAGTAGGTATTGGGCGTAATAAATTTGGAGATATACATGTTGAAAAGGATATGATTCAATTTGCTGTGGCACAGGAAGTGAAAGATTATGTCATCGCAAATTTAACGAGTGTTGGAAAAGCGAAAGTACGACTTGAACAAGTGGAAAACCAAGCACAGTTCCTTGAAATGGCAGAAGAGTGGATAGATAAGTCATATACTGTGTCATCAATGAGATTGGATGTGATTTTAGCAACTGTGTTAAACATTTCAAGACAAAAATCACAAATGCTTATACAGGCCGGAAAAGTGAAAGTGAATTGGACAGTACGTGAGCAAACATCTTTTGAAGTTCAAGAGGGAGATGTTATATCTGCTCGTGGTTTTGGACGATTGAAAGTAATCATGACTGAAGGACGAACAAAAAAGGATAAAATTCGCCTTCAAGTAGGTCGATTAGAGCAAAAATAGTAGATTATAGTAAGAATTTACGAAAATTTGATGTCAAGAATGGTGTGCCACTGTATAATAAAAATAACAACTTATCGTGAGGAGTGTTGACCAATGCCATTATCACCACTTGATATACATAATAAAGAATTTACTCGAGGTTTTCGCGGTTACGCAGAAGACGAAGTAAATGACTTTTTAGATCAAATAATAAAAGATTATGAAATTATTTTACGTGAAAAGAAAGAGCTTGAAGAAAAAGTTAAAACGATGACGCAGCAAATGAATCACTATAATACATTAGAGGAAACTTTACAAAAATCTATTGTAGTTGCACAAGAAGCTGCAGAAGAAGTTCGTCGTAATTCACAGCAAGAGGCTAAATTAATTATTAAAGAAGCTGAAAAAAATGCTGATCGAATTATTAATGAAGCGTTAACAAAGGCACGAAAAATAACAATTGAAATTGATGAGTTAAAAAAGCAATCTAAAGTATTCCGAAATCGTTTTAAAATGTTAGTAGAGGCGCAACTAGATTTGCTTAATACTGATGACTGGGATCATTTAATGGAGTATGAAATCGGATTGACAGAGATTCAAAAACAAGTAAGAAATGAAGAAGATGATTTTGAATTATTAACAGATGATTTAAAATAGTCATTAAGGTCAATGATTTACTTGACTGTTTTTCACTATTTCCATATACTGATACACGAGTATATAAAATAATAATTTCTGGCGTTGATGGAGACAGTAGTTTTTGAAAGTGGTCATTAGCGAGTCGAGGATGGTGAAAGCTCGACTGAAACTTCAAAAATGAACATCACTCCTGAGCTAAATCACTGAAAAAATTATATTTTGATTAAGTGATTTCGTATACACGGCGTTACAGTGTCTAAGAGGTGGAGTTTTTATTAATTCCGCAAATTAGGGTGGTACCACGAGTTATAGTTTCTCGTCCCTTTATGGGGATGAGAAACTTTTTTTATTTTAGAAATAATCCGCAATATTTGTTAGATCAAATTTATGTAGATCATTTACAAACAGAAAGTTCAATTAATTAAGGAGGAATTTAAATGGTAGAGTATAAAGATACGTTACGTATGCCAAAAACAGATTTCCCGATGCGCGGAAATTTACCAGCAAATGAACCAAAAATGCAAGAAAAATGGGATGAAATGGACATTAATGCGCTAGTTCTTGAACGAACAAAAGATCGTCCATCATTCGTTTTACATGATGGACCTCCATATGCAAACGGAGATATCCATATCGGTCACGCTTTAAATAAAGTGTTAAAAGATATGATTACTCGTCATCGTTCAATGACAGGTTACCATGTACCTTACATTCCAGGGTGGGATACACATGGATTACCAATCGAGCAAGCACTTACAAACAAAGGTGTTAAACGTAAAGAGCTAACAATTGCGGAGTTCCGTGAACTATGTGAAAAATATGCCTATGAACAAATTGAAAACCAAAAAACACAATTTATGCGTTTAGGCGTTCGTGGTGACTGGAAAAATCCTTATATTACATTAAAACCAGAATTTGAATCACGTCAAATTGAAGTGTTCGGTAAAATGGCTGAAAAAGGTTATATCTATAAAGGGTTAAAACCAGTTTATTGGTCACCATCTTCTGAGTCGGCGTTAGCAGAAGCCGAAATTGAATATAAAGATATTAAATCACCATCTATTTACGTAAGCTTTGAAATTAAAGATGCAAAAGGCGTTGTACCAGCCGATGCAAAATTCATTATCTGGACGACAACTCCATGGACAATTCCGGCGAATTTAGGTATTTCAGTAAACCCAGAAATTACTTATGTTGTAGTAGCAGTAAATAATAATAAATATATCATTGCAAAAGATTTACTCGAAACTGTTTCAGCTACACTTGAATGGGAAAATCCAGAAGTAGTTCAAGAAGTAAAAGGTCAAGAGTTAGAATATATTGTTGCAAAACATCCAATTTATGATCGTGATTCATTAATAATGGTTGGGGATCATGTAACAACAGATGCGGGGACTGGTTGTGTTCATACAGCACCAGGTCACGGGGAAGATGACTTCATTGTAAGTAAAAAGTATGGCTTAGAAGTTTTAAGTCCTGTAAATGACCAAGGTTGCTATACACATGAAGCGCCAGGATTTGAAGGTTTATTTTATGATGATGCCAATAAAGTAATTACTGAAAAGTTAAAAGAAGTTGGTGCATTAGAAAAATTATCATTCTTTACACATTCATATCCACATGACTGGCGTACAAAAAAACCTGTTATTTATAGAGCGACACCACAATGGTTCTGTTCAGTAGCTGCATTCCGTGATCAGCTATTAGAGGCAGTTGAAAATACAGCATTTACTCCTTCATGGGGTGAAACACGACTGTATAATATGATTCGTGACCGTGGCGACTGGTGTATTTCTAGACAACGTGCATGGGGTGTTCCAATTCCAGTATTTTATGCTGAAAATGGAGAAGAAATTATTACACCAGAAACAATAGCACATGTTTCAAAATTATTCCGTGAGCATGGCTCTAACATTTGGTTCCAACGTGAAGCTAAAGATCTTCTGCCAGAAGGCTTTACTCATCCAGGTAGTCCGAATGGAAAATTCACTAAAGAAAATGACATTATGGATGTATGGTTCGACTCAGGTTCTTCTCACCAAGGTGTACTTGTAGAGCGTGGAATTAAATACCCAGCTGATCTTTATCTTGAAGGTTCTGACCAACATCGTGGATGGTTTAACTCATCATTAATTACTTCTGTTGCTATTAATGGTTATGCACCATACAACGGCCTTTTAACACATGGTTTCGTTTTAGATGGTGAAGGGCGCAAAATGAGTAAATCATTAGGAAATGTTATTATTCCTGAAAAAGTAATGAATCAATATGGTGCAGATATTCTTCGTTTATGGGTAGCATCTGTTGACTATACAGGTGATGTACGTATCTCTATGGATATGTTAAAACAAATTTCAGAAGTATATCGTAAAATCCGTAACACACTTCGTTTCCTACATGGTAATGTTACGGACTTTAATCCAAAAACAGATCGCGTCGACTATGATGATTTACGAGAAATTGATCAATACATGTATATGCGATTACAAGATGTATTAAAATCTGTTCGTAAAGCTTACAATCGATATGAATTTGCATCTGTATATCATACAATTAATAATTTTGTTGCTGTTGAATTATCAGCATTCTATTTAGATGTTGCAAAAGATGTTGTGTATATTGAAGGTATAGACAATAAAGATAGTCGTGCAATGCAAACGGTTATGTATGATACGCTATTAACATTATTAAAAGTGTTAACACCAATCTTACCTCATACGACTGATGAATTATGGTCTTACTTAAATGAAGAAGAAGTATCTGTTCAATTAACAGATTTCCCTGAAGTTGATGAACGTAGCAATTTCCCTGAACTACGTACGAAATGGGAAAAAGTAATTGAAATTCGTGATGAAGTGTTAAAAGCACTTGAAGAAGCACGTAATGCAAAAACTATTGGTAAATCATTAGAAGCAAAAGTAACGGTATATGCTGATGAAGCTGTACTTGCGTTATTAAATGACCCAGCAATTAACTATGCACAAAGCTGTATCGTGTCACAATTTGTTGTTGGTGGAAGCAAAGAAAGTGCTCCAGAAAATGCTCTAGTTCTTGAGAAATGTGCAATCGTTGTTGAGCATGCAGATGGTGAAAAATGTGAACGCTGCTGGTCTTACTCAACAACAGTAGGAGAGCACGAAAAGCATCCGACAGTATGTAAACGTTGCGCTGATGTAGTTGAAAAATATTATGTTTAATTTATAAATAGTGTTCTATATATGTAAGAAGCTGCTCATTTTGTTTTGAAATGAGCAGCTTTTGTATTGGCTCTGTTTAATTTTGTTGATTGGATATAAATTTCTAATGATTATTGAGTCATTTAAACACCTTTGGTCACATGAAAACATATAGGGTCACAAAAAATAGTTCGGTCACATAGGTACTAATTCAATCACTTAGACCTGTTTTGTGAATCAAAGTAGGAGGTTTTTTTGTTTTATGTTAGAATAGGAGAGATTATTGGTAAACGGGGGAATACTGTGTATATATACTATGGTGTAGCAGCAATTGTTGTTTTATTAGATCAATGGACTAAATGGTTAGTTGTAAAAAATATGGAGTTAGGTGATCAAATTATTCTTTGGGATCCTTGGTTTGCTATCCTGTCACATCGTAATCGTGGTGCAGCATGGGGAATGCTACAAGGACAAATGTGGATTTTTACAATCGTTACACTCGTTGTGATCGGTGGAATTATTTATTATTTTCATAAAGAAGCAAAGGGAAAACCACTTTTTGCGGTTAGCTTAATGATTTTATTAGGCGGGGCTCTTGGTAATTTTATTGATCGAATTTTCCGAGGAGAAGTAGTTGACTTTATAGATGTATTAATCCCAATTATTAATTATGATTTCCCAATATTTAACATTGCGGATGCAGCATTAACAATTTCGGTTATTATGATTATTTTAGCATTGTTAAAAGAAGAACGTGAAAATAAGAAAAAGGTGAAATAATGGCAGTTGTATCAATTACAGTAGAGTTAGAAAATGCAGGAGAACGCATTGATAAGGCTCTTTCGACAATTCAAGAGGATTGGTCTCGCTCCCAAATTGCAGCTTGGATTACAGACGGTATTGTAAAAGTAAATGGTGAAAGCGTTAAAGCAAAATATAAAGTAAAAGAAGGCGACGTTATTGAAGTGGATGTGCCAGAACCAGAAACGCTTGAAGTAATACCGGAAGATTTAGATTTAGAAATTGTTTATGAAGATTCAGATGTGCTTGTTGTGAATAAACCAAAAGGGATGGTCGTACACCCAGCACCTGGACATATGACAGGTACATTAGTGAATGGATTAATGTATCATTGTAAAGATTTATCTGGTATTAACGGTGTATTAAGACCGGGAATTGTCCATCGAATTGATAAGGATACATCCGGTTTATTAATGGTGGCTAAAAATGACCATGCCCATCATTCATTAGTTGAACAATTAGTTAATAAAACCGTAACTCGTAAATACACGGCTTTAGTACACGGTCATATAGCACATGATAAAGGAACGATTGATGCACCGATTGCTCGAGATCCAAAAGACCGCCAAAAACAAGCTGTAGTGGACAACGGAAAGCATGCAGTAACACATTTCCAGGTCATTGAACGACTAGGGAATTATACGTTAGTAGAATGTCGTTTAGAAACAGGACGTACACATCAAATACGTGTTCATATGAATTATATTGGCTATCCATTAGTAGGAGATCCTAAATACGGTCCAAAGAAAACAATTGATTTTGGTGGACAAGTACTACATGCAGGTGTGTTAGGTTTTGTTCATCCAACAACAGAAGAATATTTGGAATTTGAAGTTCCAATTCCTGACGATTATGTGGCATTGCTTGAACAATTACGCAAAGAGAAATAACTTTTAGAAAATTATTTCAAAAACATTGTTGACTTACATGATTTATAAGACTATACTGACAACAGTGAATGAAATTAACCCACTGTGATGGGGAATTTATAAAAATTTAATATTCACCTTTAATGGCAGTCCAGAGAGGCTGAGAAGGTACTTGTAGAAAATGTAAGGATATTTCTATACTTTTGTATAAAGCAAAAAGCACATGGATTATTTAGAGAATTCAAATGTCGAATAGTGCCGAAATAAGCTTATACAAATGTCTATTTAGACTGTGTAGAATTTCTAAGCATGCACTTTCAACATGTATATCCAACCTCTTAAGCAGACGCTTGAGAGGTTTTTTGATTTTTAAGAAAGGGAGGAGGAAAATGATATGCCACAAATTACAGAATTATTGGATGGGCCATCTATGAATCGTGCATTAACAAGAATTGCCCATGAAATTATCGAACGTAATAAAGGTATTGATCAATGTATTTTAGTTGGGATTAAAACACGCGGTGCTTTTTTAGCAAGACGATTGGCTGAGAAAATTGAAAAAATTGAAGGTGAACCAATTCGTACAGGAGAACTTGATATTACTTTATACCGCGACGACTTATCCGCAAAAAATGAATCTGGTGAAGCGCTCGTACAACAAGTTGATATTGATTATGTAGTAGAGGATCAGAAAATTGTACTGGTTGATGATGTTCTATATACAGGACGCACTGTTCGAGCAGCACTTGATGCCGTAATCGATTTAGGAAGACCTTCTCAAATTCAGCTTGCAGTTCTAGTCGATAGAGGACATAGAGAATTACCAATACGAGCTGATTATGTAGGAAAAAACATTCCAACTTCAAGTTCAGAAAGAATTGTTGTTCGATTAACGGAAGTAGACGGAGAAGATAACGTAACAATTCATAAAGAAGACTAACACATTTTATAGACAAAAGAGGGAAAAAACATGTCAAAAGCGGTTTTAGACATCAATGATAAGCCAACATCAGGACAACTGATTACGTTAAGCTTTCAACATATGTTTGCAATGTTTGGTTCTACAATTTTAGTACCACAGCTTGTCGGTTTAAGTCCTGCAATCGCTCTTCTAACTAGTGGGATTGCAACAATCATCTTCTTATTAATTACACAATTTAAAGTACCTGCATACTTAGGATCATCTTTCGCATTTATTGCTCCGATTTTAATTGCAGCAGGTGGATTAGATGACAATGGAGCAAGTGTTAACCCAGGAAATGCCATGATTGGTGCAATGGCCGTTGGGGTAGTATACGGAATTGTGTCATTATTAATTTGGAAAACGGGCTATAAATGGTTAATGAGCCTCCTACCTCCAATCGTTGTAGCACCAGTTATTATGGTAATTGGGTTAGGTCTTGCAGGAACTGCGGTAGATATGGCAATGAATATTAATGTTAAGCAAGTAAATGCTGATACAGGCGTTGTGGAAATGGTGAAAAAATACAGCGTCCTACATTTCTCAGCTGCTCTAGTAACATTATTTGCAGCAATCATCTTTAATGTTTACTTTAAAAATGTTTTAAGTACGATGCCGATTTTATTAGGAATTATTGTTGGATACATATACTCAGCAATTATCGGAATTGTTGATTTTACACCTGTAAAGGAAGCTGCGTGGTTTGCTTTACCAGACTTCTTAATACCGGGTGTACACTATGAATTTAATGTTACATCAACGATTTTATTAGCAATGGTACCAATCGTCATCGTAACAATTTCTGAACACATTGGTCATCAATTAGTTTTAGGGAAAGTTGTTAACCGTAATTATATTAAAGATCCAGGTCTACATAGATCATTACTAGGTGATGGGTTAGGGACGTTTGTAAGTGCACTTATTGGTGGCCCACCTAAAACAACTTATGGTGAAAATATAGGAGTATTAGCAATTACAAGAGTATTCTCTGTTTATGTCATAATGGGTGCTGCAGTGCTAGCAATACTATTCTCCTTCTTTGGAAAAGCAATGGCACTAGTTCAAACGATTCCGACAGCAGTGCTTGGTGGGATTTCAATTTTACTATTCGGTATTATCGCATCAAGCGGTTTGCGAATGCTTGTAGAAAGTAATATCGACTTTGGAAATAGCCGCAATATGGTAATATCATCAGTAATCCTTGTTATCGGTATTGGCGGAGCTGCCTTAAGGTTGTCAGAAACATTTGTAATTGAAGGAATGGCTTTAGCAGCAATAGTAGGAGTACTTTTAAACTTTTTGTTACCAGGAAGAGATAAAAAAGTAAGAGATTTAGATGAATAAAGTTACCTTTTAAAGAATTGTCCAGAGAGGCAAAAAAGGGGAAATATGACGATGGTACGTTAAGGTTTAGCGTGCTTTACCTCGTCATACCTCCTATGCCTCGCAAATTTGCGAGGCATTTTTTATAAAGCCATATTAGGGGGAAAAGACATTGAGAAATTTACTATCAATGGAACATTTAACAAATGATGAAGTCATGATGATAATCGAGCGAGCAGCGCAGTTTGAAGCAGGAGAAGAAAGCGTCCTTAATAGGTCATACAATGTATCAAACCTTTTCTTTGAGCCAAGTACTCGAACAAAAACTAGCTTTGAAATGGCTGAACGAAAAGTAGGATGTACAGTAATTCCATTTGATGCAAGTTTTTCAAGCGCATTAAAGGGAGAGACGATGTACGATACGGTTAAAACATTAGAAATGATCGGAATGGACGCAGTTGTCATCCGTGCAAAAGAAGATGAATATTATAACGAATTGTTGGAAGGTATAAATGTTGCTGTCATTAATGCAGGGGATGGGGCAGGTCAACACCCTTCACAAAGCTTACTCGATTTATATACGATTCATAAGGAATTTGGTTCATTTGAAGGGCTCAATGTAACAATCGTCGGTGATATTTCTCATAGCCGAGTAGCAAAATCAAATGCAACAGCACTAAAAAGATTAGGTGTAAATGTACGTTTCCTTTGTCCACCTGAATGGGCAGGAGACTACGCGGCCCATCACTCATGGGATGAGCTACTAGAAGATAGCGATGTCGTCATGTTATTACGCATTCAACACGAACGTCATATCGTGAATAAAAGCTTTTCAAAGGAAAGCTATCATGAACAATTTGGATTAACATTTGAGCGGGAAGCGAGAATGAAGAAAAATGCAATCATTATGCATCCAGCTCCGGTAAATCGAGATGTTGAGATTGCTTCAGAACTAGTTGAGTGCGAACGATCTCGAATTTTCGATCAAGTACGAAATGGCGTCTTTGTCAGAATGGCGATTCTTGAAACAATTTTGAAAGGAAGATAACGATGACGAAATATATAAAAGATGTAAAGCTAGTAAATGAACAAAGTGAACTAATTAACTCAACTGTAACAATAGAAAATGGAAAAATTGTTGCCATTGGTGAAGAACAGCCTGTAGGAGCAGAAATTATTGATGGAAAAGGAAATTTATTAGCACCTGGCTTTGTAGATGTACATGTGCATCTACGAGAACCAGGCTTTGAACATAAAGAAACAATCGCTACTGGATCAGCTTCAGCTGCTAAGGGTGGATTTACTACAATTTGTGCAATGCCAAATACAAAACCTGTGCCAGATTCAGTAGAAAACTTACAATTAATTAATGGATTAATTAAAGAAAGTGCGGTAGTTCGAGTACTTCCTTATGGTTCACTAACTGTTGCCCAATCAGGTGATGAGCGTACAAATTTGGCTGACCTAAAAGCGCACGGTGCAGTAGCATTTTCAGATGATGGAGTAGGCGTACAATTGGCATCAACAATGTATGAGCAAATGAAAGATGCAGCAAAACTTGATATGGTTGTCGTTGCCCATTGTGAAGACAATTCTCTAATTTATGATGGCGTCATGCACGAAGGAAAACGAAATAAAGAACTAGGCCTACCAGGAATTCCATCAATTTGCGAATCGGTACAAATTGCGCGAGATGTTTTATTAGCTGAAGCGGCAGGAGCTCGTTATCACGTATGTCACGTGTCAACGAAAGAGTCAGTAAGAGCTGTAAGAGATGCAAAAGCAGCTGGTATCCGAGTTACTGCAGAAGTTTGTCCGCATCATTTGTTACTTGAAGAGATGGATATACCAGGAGATGATGCGAATTGGAAAATGAACCCTCCATTACGTGCTCTTGATGATAAAGACTCATTACATGCAGCGTTACTTGATGGGACAATCGATTGTATCGCAACAGACCATGCACCACACACAGTTGAAGAAAAATGCTGTGGTATGGTTGGTGCTCCATTTGGAATTGTCGGTTTTGAAACAGCATTCCCACTTTTATATACACAATTTGTTGAGACAGGAAAATGGACGTTAAAACAATTAATTGATTGGATGTCAGTAAAGCCTGCCGAAATATTCAACCTACCTTACGGGAAAATAGAAGTCGGTGCTTCAGCAGATTTAACAATTATTGATTTAAATAAAGAACAAACAATTCATGCAGAGGAGTTTGTGTCAAAAGGACGGAATACTCCGTTTAATGGATGGACTGCAAAAGGCTGGCCAATCATGACAATTTTTGAAGGCAACATCGTCTATAAGGAGGAGAAATAATGAAGAAACGTTTATTAATTTTAGAAGACGGAACAGTATTTAATGGTATTGCGTTCGGAAGTGATCGTGCTTCCCAAGGTGAGGTTGTATTTACAACTGGTATGACTGGTTACCAAGAAACATTATCAGACCCATCCTTTTATGGACAAATTGTTACATTCACATATCCTTTAATCGGAAATTATGGAATTAATCGTGATGATTTTGAATCGATAACTCCGGCTATTCGAGGAATCGTTTGCCGAGAGCTTGCTAAACATCCATCGAACTTCCGTAATGATATGTCGCTTAATGATTATTTACTATCTCAAGACATCCCTGGTATCGAAGGAATTGATACACGTAAATTAACACGTATTATTCGTTCGAAAGGAGCTGTTAAAGCAATTCTTACAGCTGCCAATGAAGAAGTGAATGTTGATGCAATTGTTGAGCAGCTTAAAGCAACACCTCTTATTACAAACCATGTAAAAGAAGTATCACCGAAAGCAGCTTATCCAAGTCCAGGCCGTGGGAAGCGTGTTGTTATTATGGACTTCGGCATGAAACATGGGATTTTACGTGAATTAAATAAACGTGATTGTGATGTACTAGTAGTTCCTTATAACACATCAGCTGAATCTATTTTAGCTTGGCATCCAGATGGCATTATGCTGTCAAATGGACCTGGTGACCCTCAAGATGTTACAGAAGGAATTGAAACAATCCGTAACTTAATCGGAAAAGTGCCAATCTTCGGAATTTGCTTAGGGCACCAATTATTTGCTCTTGCATGTGGAGCAAAAAGTTTCAAATTACCATTTGGACATCGTGGAGGAAACCACCCAGTAAAAGATTTACGTACTGGTCGAACAGAATTAACGTCACAAAATCATGGTTATGCAATTGATGAAAAATCTTTAGAAGGTACAGATTTAGAAGTAACACATATTGCTCTAAATGACGGTACTATTGAAGGTTTACGTCATAAGAAACATCCTGTATTTACAGTACAATATCACCCAGAAGCTTCACCTGGGCCAGAGGATTCAAATCACTTATTTGATGAATTTATCGAACTAATGGAAGTCCACGCAGGGAAGGAGAAACAACATGCCTAAACGAACAGATATAGAAACAATTTTAGTAATCGGATCAGGTCCAATTGTCATCGGTCAAGCAGCAGAATTTGACTACGCAGGAACTCAAGCTTGTCTTTCTTTAAAAGAAGAGGGCTACCGAGTAATTTTAATTAACTCAAACCCCGCAACAATAATGACGGATACGCAAATTGCAGATAAAGTATATCTTGAACCAATTTCACTTGAATTCGTCTCTCGTATTTTAAGAAAAGAACGTCCAGATGCGATCCTTCCAACACTTGGAGGACAAACTGGTTTAAATATGGCCATTGAATTAGATAACTCAGGAATTTTAGACGAGCTTGGAATTGAAATTTTAGGTACAAAGTTAGATGCAATTAATAAAGCAGAAGACCGAGACCAATTCCGTAATTTAATGTATGAATTAGGTGCTCCTGTACCAGAATCAGATATTATTCATAATTTAGAGGAAGCACGAAACTTTGTTGCGAAAATCGGTTACCCAGTTATTGTTCGCCCTGCCTTTACACTTGGTGGAACAGGCGGCGGTATTTGTAACAACGATCAAGAATTAGAGGAAATCGTAACGAGCGGTTTAAAATATAGCCCAGTTACACAATGTTTACTTGAAAAATCAATCGCTGGTTATAAAGAAGTCGAATATGAAGTAATGCGTGACTCTATCGACAATGCAATCGTAGTATGTAACATGGAAAATTTCGACCCGGTAGGAATTCATACAGGAGATTCAATCGTAGTAGCACCTTCTCAAACATTATCAGATCGTGAATACCAAATGCTACGTAACATTTCATTAGATATTATTCGCGCATTAAAAATTGAAGGTGGATGTAACGTACAATTAGCTTTAGATCCAAATAGTTTCAACTATTATGTAATCGAAGTTAACCCGCGTGTATCACGTTCATCAGCGTTAGCATCAAAAGCAACGGGTTATCCGATTGCAAAATTAGCAGCGAAAATTGCAGTAGGTTTAACTTTAGATGAAATTATTAATCCTGTAACGGGATCAACTTATGCTGATTTTGAGCCAGCACTTGATTACATTGTTGCCAAAATTCCACGCTGGCCATTCGATAAATTCGAATCTGCTAAACGTAATTTAGGAACACAAATGAAAGCAACTGGAGAAGTTATGGCTCTTGGTCGTAACTTTGAAGAAGCAATTTTAAAAGCAGTACGTTCTCTTGAAACGGGGCATACTCATATTGAATTGAAACATGCAGAAGACAATTCAGATAGCTGGATTGAAAAACGTATCCGTAAAGCAGGTGACGAACGACTATTTTTCATCGCAGAAGCATTGCGCCGAGGTGTTACAATCGAGCAAATTCATGAATGGTCTCAAATTGACTTATGGTTCCTAAATAAATTGCAAAACATTATTAATATGGAAGCAACTTTAGCTGAAAATGTAAACGATGCTGACATATTACGCCAAGCAAAACGACTAGGCTTTGCAGATAAGAAAATTGCAGAACTTTGGAATACAACTCCAGAAGCAATTTATCAATACCGTAAAGAACAAAATATTATCCCTGTATATAAAATGGTTGATACTTGTGCAGCAGAATTTGAATCCACAACGCCTTACTTCTATGGAACATATGAGGAAGAAAATGAATCTATCGTAACAGAGAAACCATCTGTAATCGTTCTCGGTTCAGGTCCGATACGTATCGGTCAAGGTGTTGAATTTGACTACGCAACAGTTCATTCTGTATGGGCTATTCAAGAAGCAGGATATGAAGCGATTATTATTAACTCGAATCCTGAAACAGTTTCAACAGACTTCTCGATCTCAGATAAGCTGTACTTTGAGCCTTTAACAATTGAAGATGTAATGCACATTATTGACCTTGAAAAGCCGATTGGAGTTGTCGTTCAATTCGGAGGACAAACAGCAATTAACCTAGCAGATAAGTTAGCTGCAAATGGAGTGAAAATTTTAGGAACTAGCTTAGAAGATATTGATCGCGCTGAAAACCGTGATAAATTCGAGCAAGCTCTACGTGAATTGGACATTCCACAGCCAGCAGGTGAGACAGCAGTATCAACGGAAGAAGCATTAGAAATCGGTAAAAAGCTTGGCTTCCCAGTTTTAGTTCGTCCTTCATACGTGCTAGGTGGACGTGCAATGGAAATTGTCTATAATGAGCAAGAATTAGAGCATTATATGGAAAATGCAGTAGAAGCTTCTCCAGATCATCCTGTACTAGTAGACCGCTACTTAACAGGTCAAGAAATCGAAGTAGATGCAATTTGTGATGGTGAGAATGTATTAATTCCAGGTATTATGGAGCATGTTGAACGTGCAGGGGTTCACTCAGGTGACTCAATCTCAGTATACCCACCACAAAAATTAACAGATGAACAAAAAGCAACATTAGTTGATTACACAACTCGCTTAGCAAAAGGCCTAAACATCGTTGGTTTAATGAACATCCAATACGTACTATCGAACGGTGAAATCTTCGTTATTGAAGTGAACCCTCGCTCAAGTCGTACAGTACCGTTCTTAAGTAAGATTACAAACATTCCAATGGCAAACATTGCAACGAAAGCTATTCTTGGGCAGTCAATCATTGAACAAGGGTACCCAACAGGACTTGCTAAAGAGCAAAAAGGGGTATTTGTAAAAGTACCAGTATTCAGCTTTGCTAAATTACGCCGTGTTGACATTACATTAGGACCTGAAATGAAATCAACAGGTGAAGTAATGGGGAAAGATGCAACCTTTGAAAAAGCATTATATAAAGGCTTTGTTGCAGCAGGAATGGAAATTAAAACGTACGGTACAGTATTGTTTACTGTATCAGATAAAGATAAGGAAGAAGCAATCCAACTAGCAAAACGTTTTAATACTGTTGGTTATCGTATTATGGCAACAGAGGGTACTGCGAGAAGCTTTGCTGAAGCGGGCGTGCAAGCTGATGTTGTAGGTAAAATTGGCTCGAAAGAAAAAACATTACTTGATGTTATTCAAAATGGCGAGGCTCAGCTAGTTGTTAATACATTAACAAAAGGGAAACAGCCAGCTCGCGATGGATTCCGAATTCGTCGTGAATCAGTAGAAAATGGTGTGCCATGTTTAACATCACTTGATACAGCAGAAGCAATGTTGGAAATAATTGAATCGATGACATTCACAGCAGAAGAAATGCCAAAAGCGGAGGTATTCCATTAATGATTCAACAAGAACGAATGATTGTCGTTCGTCAAACAGAAATCGCTCATCATATTTTTGAACTTACATTACAAGGTCAAATTGTTCAGGAAATGAATCCTGGACAATTTGTCCACATTCGTGTGTCACAAAGTTTTGAGCCGCTCCTTCGACGACCGATTAGTATAGCAAATATTGATAAAGAATCTGGAGAGGTAACAGTAATTTACCGTGCAGAAGGTCGTGGAACAACTATTTTATCTGACAAGCAAATCGGGGATGAAGTGGATGTTCTTGGACCGTTAGGCAATGGTTTCCCTGTTGAAGCAGCTCCTGAAGGTGGAACAGCTTTATTAGTAGGTGGAGGGATTGGTGTGCCACCGTTATATGAATTATCGAAACAATTAAATGCACGTGGTGTTCGCACAATTCATGTATTTGGTTTTGCAACGGAAGATGTGACATTTTATGAGGATCAGTTTTCTACATTAGGTGATACTCATTTCGTTACAGTAGACGGGACGAAAGGGACAAAAGGCTTTGTAACGGATTTACTTGAAGAAATGAAACCGGAATTTGATTTATTTTATTCATGCGGTCCACTTCCAATGCTTCGCGCATTAGAACAATTTTATCCTAATAAACCTGGCTATCTTTCCTTTGAAGAACGTATGGGCTGTGGAATCGGTGCTTGCTTTGCATGTATTTGTAAAACAACAGATGAAAGTGAAAAGGATTATGTAAAAGTTTGTTCAGATGGACCAGTATTTCCGAAAGGAGTTGTTCAACTATGAGTCGACTAAGTATTCAACTCCCAGGATTAGATTTGAAAAACCCTATTATGCCAGCGTCAGGCTGCTTCGGTTTTGGGCGTGAATATGCACAGCTTTATGATTTATCGAAGTTAGGTGCCATTATGATTAAGGCAACTACTGTTGAAAAAAGACTAGGTAACCCAACTCCTCGTGTAGCAGAAACACCTGCTGGTATGTTAAATGCAATCGGATTACAAAATCCCGGTCTTGATAAAGTTATGAGTGATGAGCTTCCATGGTTAGAACGTTACGATGTACCAATTATTGCAAATGTTGCAGGTACATTGACGGAGGACTATGTAGAAGTAGCGAAAAGAATTAGTACTGCACCGAATGTAAAAGCTTTAGAATTAAACATTTCCTGTCCAAATGTGAAGCATGGGGGAATAACATTCGGAACAGATCCTGTTATCGCTCGTGAGTTAGTGGAAGCAGTAAAGGCTGTTTCAAAGGTTCCAGTTTACGTAAAGTTATCTCCAAATGTAACGAACATAGTAGAAATTGCTCAAGCTGTTGAAATTGGTGGAGCAGACGGAATTACAATGATTAATACATTGGTAGGTATGCGATTAGATGAGCGGACAGGAAAGCCAGTTATTGCAAATGGCACTGGAGGTTTATCCGGTCCTGCAGTAAAACCTGTAGCTATTCGTATGGTTTATGAAGTGTATAAAGCAGTTGACATTCCGATTATCGGCATGGGTGGAGTTTCAAATGTGCAAGATGTTATTGACTTTATGTCAGCGGGTGCTTCAGCAGTAGCAGTCGGAACAGCTAACTTTGTCGATCATTTCGTATGTCCGAATATTATCGATGCACTACCAGAAAAATTAAAAGAATTAGGTGTTACAAGTATTAAAGAAGTAATCGGAAGGAGCCACCGATAATGAATAAGCCAATCATTGCACTAGATTTTCCTAGTGAACAAGAGGTATTTAAGTTTTTAAATTTATTTAAAGAGCCGTTGTTTGTAAAAATTGGAATGGAGCTTTATTTACAGGAAGGGCCTGATATAGTTCGCAAAGTAAAAGAACAAGGTCATGATATTTTCTTAGATTTAAAGCTACATGATATTCCAAATACAGTTAAATCCGCAATGAAAGGTTTAGCAAGACTAGGTGTCGATTTAGTCAATGTTCATGCAGCTGGTGGTATCAATATGATGGAAGCAGCCCTTGAAGGACTAGAAGCTGGAACTTCTGCAGGTGAGAAGAGGGCAAAATTAATTGCAGTGACGCAATTAACTTCAACAACAGAACAACAAATGCAGCAACAACAACAAATAAACTTATCACTACTTGAATCGGTATTACATTATGCAACAATTACAAAACAAGCAGGCTTGGATGGAGTTGTATGTTCTGTACATGAAGCGCGGGCAATCGCTGAGCAGTGCGGTGAAGATTTTCTACGTGTAACACCTGGTATTCGTTTAGCCGGTGGAGAAGCACACGATCAAAATCGAATTGCAACACCAGATGGAGCACGTAGAAATGGTTCGTCATTAATCGTAGTAGGGCGTGCAATTACAAATGCACAAAACCCGGTTGCAGCATATAAAACAGTAAGCGAATTATGGGAGGAAAAATAAATGTCATTACAAAAAGAAATCGCACATGCAATGTTAAAGGTTGGTGCAGTTGAGTTAAACCCAACTGAATTATTTACTTGGGCTTCTGGAATAAAATCACCAATTTACTGTGATACACGTTTAACAATTTCAGATTCTATTATTCGTAAACAAATTGCAAAGGGTCTTGCACAAAATATTAAGGAATTCTTCCCTGATACAGATGTAGTTGCAGGTACTGCCACTGCTGGTATTCCTCATGCTGCATGGGTTTCAGATATTTTAGAATTACCAATGGTATATGTACGTTCGAAAGCGAAGGAACATGGTCGTGGTAATCAAATTGAAGGGAAAATTAAAGCCGGTCAAAAAGTAGTAGTAGTGGAAGATATAATCTCAACAGGTGGTTCTTCTATTACAGCAGTTGAAGCATTACGGGCTGCTGGTTGTGAAGTTGCTGGAGTTGTATGTGTCTATACATATAATTTACCTCGAGCAGAACAAGCTTTTGAAAAAACAGGCGTTAAATATGTTAGCTTAACGAATTTTGATTATTTAGTAGAAGCAGCAACTGAATCGGGAGCTATAAAAGAAGACAATATCCCGTTTTTAAAAGAGTGGCATGCGAAATTGAAAGCAGGGGAATTATAAGTACTATTGTTTATTAAAAATGTAGAAAGTACAAAATTCTAGGTTAGCTACGGTAAATATCAACAACAATCGCATCGAAAAATGTATAGCAAGAGATTTTAAATAATCAAAACATACTCGGTTAATTATAGAAACTACTTATAAAGCTGCTTAATTCCAATTAAGTACACTAAACTAAATTGTACTAATGATTATTCTATTTAAGAATAAATATAAGGAGTTACTATCAAATTAAATATGATAGTAACTCCTTTCTTTATACCTTTAACTTTGTTAAATTTTGGTAGAGCTAGCAAAAGCTTCTTACTAAACTTTAAATTTTTTCAATAATTGTTGTAGTTCAACCGATTGATTCGATAATTCTATTGCCACATTATTAACGCCAACCATCGTTGCAGTTTGTTCCTCTACTGCAGCTGCGATTGTTTCCATGTGATCTGCTGCATTTGTAGAACCATTTGATATTTCTTCAACTGAAGCGGCTACTTCTTCTGCACTTGCTGAAATTTGCTGAGATGCAGCAGAAATATCACTAATTTGCTCGCTCATTAAATCGATTGCCTGTTGAATTAATTTAAATGATTCGCCAGTTTCAGTAATAATCTCGACACCTTCATGAACTGAATGGAGAGAGTCATTTACTGCTTTTTCGACATTTTCAGTGTCCACTTTTATGGAGTTTGTCAATTCTACAATTTTGCCTGCAGAATGATTAGATTCTTCAGCAAGTTTTCGTACTTCCTCTGCAACAACAGCAAAACCTTTTCCATGTTCTCCTGCTCTAGCGGCTTCAATAGCAGCATTTAAAGCAAGCAAGTTCGTTTGCTCTGTTATGTTCGTAATCACTTGAGTAATATTGCCAATTTCCTCTGACTGTTTACTTAATTTTTGTACTAAGTTATTTACAACTGTTGAGGATTCTTTAATAATATTCATCTGATTTTGTGCCTGTTCCACAGTTTTACTTCCAGCTTCAGCTGTTTCAGAGGAATTCATTGCATTTTGATGAAGTGCTTGTGTTGATTCAGCAATTTTCTGAATACCTGCAGCTGTTTCATCCATTGCGCGTGCGCTTTCATTTGACGCATTAGAGGAAGTTTTAGCAAGCTCCGCTGTTTGTTCAACTCGTTTTGCCATATCTTCTGAAGTCGCTGTCATCTCCTCGGTACTCGCTGATAATTCTTCAGCAGCCGCTGTTACCTTTTCATTACTTCCTTGAACATTTCGTATTAAAAGTTGTAAATTTGATTTCATTTTATTGAATGCGTTTGAAAGTTGACCGATTTCATCTTTTGACTTATGTATAATAACTTCATTTGATAAATCACCATCTGCAATTAAATTTGCTGATTCAACAATTTGTTGTAATGGTTTTGAAATCGAACGGATTACGTAAGCGATAATTATAATACCGATTAATACTCCGATTATAATTGCCACAAATGTAATCAATCTAGTTTGTTTCACAGTATCCTTTGCACTAGCGGAAACTTTGTTTAGTTGCTCTATTTGATAGTTTGCAATTTTTTCAGAGTACTCAAGAATTCCGACATTTGCCGTTTTGGCTTCACTTAAAACGACTTCAAGTGCTGTTTGCTTATCACCAGCATTAAAGTGAACCCACATTTTTTCTACAGCTTCATTAAATTTATTATTGTAGACGTTAATTTCATCCACATATTTTTTTAATTCCGGTTCAGTTGTTTGCTTCGTAAGTTCCTCAATTTTATCGTCTAAAAATTTTTGGTATGTAGTTAAGTTATCTCGCGTTTCTTGTGTATCATCAATCATTATAGCTTGTACATACAGACCTTGCATCGCCATTCCATATTTTATGTCATCTGCTAATCGCACTTGGGTTACTTGTTTATTAACAGCTTGTTCGACTTTATTATTAATGTTGTTAATTTGCATCAGTATAATGCCCAATGAAATGACCAATACGGCAATGACAGTAAAAAAACCGATTCCAATTTTTTTGCCGATAGACATATGTATCCCCCTTTAAAATAAATAATAAATAATTCATCCTACTTTTCAGTAATAACGTAATTACTTTATTCCTATTTGAGTGTGTTGGTCAAGAATAGAAATGATTATTAATTGAATTTTGTGATTTTTCAAGGAATTCTTAATATTAGCGAGTAAGTATTTTTGCTTAAGAGTTTTAAAAAAAAAACGCCCAAAATTTGGACGCTCTTCAAAATTATTTTTTAAGTTTTAGTACCATTTCTTCATTTGGTGTAACGTAAAGAGTTTTTTGTTCAAAGTAAATGACAAACCCTGGCTTTGCCCCATTTGGTTTTTTCACTTGACGAATTTCTGTGTAGTCCACTGGAACAGAAGAAGACTCTCGCGCTTTACTATAATAAGCACTTAAGGTAGCTGCTTCTAGTAAAGTTGTTTCGTCTGGTTCGTTTGAATGAATGACTACGTGAGAACCAGGGATATCTTTAGTATGAAGCCAAATATCTGTTTTTTTCGCTAACTTGAATGTTAAATAATCATTTTGTTTATTATTTTTCCCCACGGAAATCGCAATTCCTGTTGAAGAAACAAATTGCTCGGGGGAAGGCTTTGTCGGTTTTTTCTTACGTTTTGTTGCACGCATACGAAGATAGCCTTGTTCTGCAAGCTCTTCACGAATTTCTTCTATATCAGCAGGGGAAGCTTGTCCAACCTGTGCTAGAATCATCTCGAAATACTGGATTTCACTTTTTGTTTTTTCCATTTGCTCATTAATCATGATCAATGCATTTTTTGCTTTATTATATTTCGTATAATAGCTTTGAGCATTTTCAACTGGTGTTTTTCTTTCACTAATCGGGATGGTGATTTGCTCTTCATTTTCACTATAGTAATTTATAACAGTTACTTCTTTCATTCCTTTTTCAAACTGATATAAATTGGCCATAAGCAATTCACCATAAAGTTGAAATTTATCTAATTTTGATGCATGATCAAGATCCTTTTGAAGCTTTTTTAATTTCAAATTTAGTTTATTCAGTTCATTTTGAAGCCAACGTTCTAAATCTCCAGCCTGTTGTTTAACACGGTCCCGTTCTGCTCGCGCATAGAAGGTACGATCTAACAAAGCGCTTAAATTTTCAAAAGCTGTTTCTTTTCCTTTTAAATGAATTAGCTTGGTTGGTGAAAAATAAGTTTTTTGATTAGCTTCTAAATATGTTGGATATGCACTTGTTATGATTTCGTTAATAAACTTTCGATATTGTTCTATCATATCTCCTTGCTTTAAGCGGTATAATAACTCTTCTGCGTGAGTAGGAGAAAAACCTTTAAAATAAGAAACAACGTCTTTTGCGTTTTTTTCTTCAGAGAAAAATTTTCGTAATTCATCATCTGAAACCGTTGCTGGATTAATTTTATTTTGTGCAGGTGGAGCTATGTATTGTTGTCCAGGCAATACTGTTCGATAGCTGTTTATTGATGGTGGTAAATGCTTTAAGCTGTCGATAATTTTATTTGAGTCGCTATCAATCAAAAGTACATTACTATGACGTCCCATAATTTCAATCGTTAATTTGCGGAAAACTTGATCGCCAATTTCGTTTTTACTTTCAATATTTAATGTAATAATTCGTTCAAAAGCATCTGTCTCAATTCCATGAATAAACCCGCCCTCTAAATGCTTTCGTAGCAACATACAAAACATTGGAGGTTCAGCAGGATTATCAATTGACTGTTGTGTTAAGTGCACGCGAGCATATGAAGGATGGATGGAACATAGCAATTTAAAATTTTCACCATTCGCACGCATATGTAGTACGATTTCAAGTGCGTTTGGCTGGTGTATTTTTGTAATTCGTCCTGAAACAAGTTTTTTTAGCTCATTCACCATTGAAAAAGTGAATAATCCATCAAAAGCCATGTAAATTCCTCTTTTCTAAATTTCTATTAGTACTAGCGGGTGAGTTTAGTTTTTAGGATATGTCACAAATTAGAATAAACTTATGAGTGAACATGTTATTTAGTCGTCTTTTTGTTAAACATAAATAAAAAAATCACTTTTATTATACTATAGTTCGTTCTTCTTGCCTTCTTCATTGCCTTTTTATACTAAATCCTATTCATTTAAAACTTCAATATTGACGAATTTTATTGTGAAAATTAATTTGCCTCCTTTGCAGGATCAATTAATATAGAAGTGATTAAATTCCCTAGTTAATTAAGAAAAGTGAATTGAAAGGGGAATTATTAACAGTTAAAGTGCGAAAAATTACAAAAGGTATGATATAATTGGAATAGTATGCAAAGAAAGGTGTGACGAACCTTGGTATGTAGTATGACTGGTTTTGGTAGGGGTGTCACAACCACGAGTAATTTTCAACTTACTGTTGAAGTTCGTTCTGTTAATCATCGTTTTCTTGAAATTTATACGAAATTTCCTAAGGAATGGTTAGAGGCAGAAATGCTAGCCAAAAAAATTTTTTCACAATATGTACAACGTGGAAAATTAGATGTTGTAGTTAATTTGAAATTGATGGGAAATGAAAAAGCTACGTTTCAAATTGATTGGTCTATTATTGAGGCTTATAAAAATGCAAAGAAACAACTTCGTGAAGTATTACCCCTAGAAGAAGCATGGACGATGGAGGAGCTTTTTTCATTAGAAAATGCATTAACATATGAAAAGCAAGAAATTTCCTCAGAGGAGCTTCAAGAGGCTGTAGTAAATGCTGTTAAAGAAGCTGCGGAAAAATTAGTTGAAATGCGAAAAAGAGAAGGTCAACAATTAAAAAATGCTTTACTTCAATATAAAACAGAATTGAAAGAGCAAATTGAATTTATTCGTGAATTTTCATATCAAGCTGTAAAAAAGTATCGCGACAAACTAACTGAAAGAATATTAGAAATTGCAAAGGTAGATGCTATTGAAGATCGTTTGCTTGCTGAAGTAGCATTATTTGCTGATCGAGTAGATATTACGGAAGAGCTAGATCGTCTAGATAGCCATTTTAATCAGTTGGAAGAAACGCTAGAAGAATCTACTTCAATCGGTCGTAAATTGGATTTCCTAATGCAGGAAATGCATCGGGAAATAAATACGATTGCCTCGAAGAATCAATCTTCTGAAGTATCAGTAGCCGTCGTTCAAAGTAAAACAATTTTAGAAAAAATGAGAGAACAAGTACAAAATATCGAATAATTCGTTTATGCTATTAGGTATCATTTAAAAAATGTTGTTTTATTTTGATTTAGCAGAAGACTTCCACCGAATTGGTGGCGAAAATAGCAGTAAGTAAGGGAGAAGTTGAGAACAATGAGAAAAGAGCGAGGTTTATTAATTGTTCTATCAGGCCCGTCAGGTGTCGGTAAAGGAACAGTACGTAAAGAGCTATTTTCAAAGGCCGGCACAAATTATGAATACTCGATTTCAATGACAACCCGCTCTCCACGAGAAGGAGAGGTAGATGGAGTCGATTATTTTTTTAAGACGCGTGAAGAATTTGAAGCCTTAATCGAGGAAGGTGGGTTATTAGAGCATGCCGAATTTGTAGGCAATTATTATGGTACCCCACTCGCTTATGTAAATGAAACACTTGATGCAGGTCGAGATGTTTTTTTAGAAATCGAAGTTCAAGGAGCAGCACAAATTCGTGAAAAAGCTCCTGAAGCACTTTTTATTTTCCTTGCACCACCAAGTCTTTCGGAGCTGCAAAATCGTTTAGTTGGACGAGGTACAGAAACAGAGGAAATTATAAAAAAGAGAATTGAAACTGCACGAGAAGAACTTGAAATGATGAGTTTATATGATTACGTTGTTGAAAATGACGAAATTCAAAATGCATGTGATAAAATAAATGCTATTATTATAGCTGAACATTGTCGTCGAGAACGAGTGGAAAAACAATATTTGTCTATGTTGAGAGGAGAATAAATTTTATGTTATACCCATCTATTGATGCATTAAAAAACAAAATTGATTCTAAATATTCTTTAGTAAGTCTTGCTGCCAAACGCGCACGCCAAATGCAAGAACAAGGCGATGAAAAATTAAGAGGCTATGTGTCATACAAGCCAGTAGGTAAAGCATTAGAAGAAGTAGCAGCAGGTATTTTAAATAAAGAAAAGCAAGACGAGTCTACAGTATACGAGGACGAAGTATAATTGTCATGCGTCATGCAATTGTAGACATGTAAATTTTATGATATGACGATCTTAAGTAGCTCCCGAAGAATTTTTTCTTTGGGAGCTTATCATTTGGAAGGGTGAGTTAGTCATGAAAAAGAATATTTTATTATGTGTTTCTGGCGGAATTGCTGTTTATAAAGCAGTTGCCCTTGTTAGCAAATTATCTCAAGCAAATTTTAATGTTAAAGTAATGATGACGGAATCGGCTCGGAAATTTGTAACACCTTTAAGTTTTCAAGTTATGTCGAAAAACGACGTCTATTATGACACTTTTGATGAAAAAGATTCCAATGTAATTGCTCATATTGATTTAGCAGATTGGGCAGATTTAATTATCGTTGCTCCGGCTACAGCAAATGTCATTGGTAAACTTGCAAATGGTATTGCGGATGATATGGTTACAACAACTTTACTTGCTACTACGAGTCCAGTTTGGCTTGCTCCTGCTATGAATGTACATATGTATGATCATCCAGCTGTAAAGCGTAATATTGCAAGGTTAGCTGAAGATGGTTGCGCATTTATCGAACCATCAGAAGGATTTTTAGCATGTGGTTACGTTGGCAAAGGTCGGTTAGAGGAACCTGAAAAAATTACGCAACTTGTAATTGATTTCTTTAAAGGAGAAACGAAAAGCCTATGACATTAGTTGCCGAGGTAATTGTTGATGTTGCTGCATATCCAGTAGACCGCCCCTTCGATTACTTAGTACCAGATGAAATGACAAGTTTGATTGAATGTGGATGTCGTGTGAAGGTTCCATTTGGTCCAAGAAATGTCCTTGGTTTTGTCGTTTTGTTAAAAGATGCAACGGATGTTCCACTAGAAAAAATTAAGCCAATAACGCAGCTTCTGGACATTGTACCTGTTTTAACAAGCGAAATGCTTGAACTAGCAAAATGGTTAAAACATGAAACAATATGTTATGAAATCGATGCCTTGCAAGTGATGTTGCCTTCTGCATTGCGAGCAAAATACGAAAAAATGGTAAGGCTTCAAGCAGACACTACATTATTATCTGATTCTCTAAAGGAACTATTTCGAAATTCATCACAAGTAAACTATAAGCAATTTGAAAAAAATAATTTACTTCAAGAGCTAAAACAAGCACTTAATGACAAACTAGTTGTCGTTGAAAATGTAGTAAAACAAAAAGGGAATGTCAAAGAAGTACGAAAAGTTCAAATTTGTAATGATAAACAAAAGCTTTTAGAAATTCATGGTCAAATTTCGAACCGTGCAAAAAAACAAAAGCAGCTTGTTGAATGGATGCAATCTCATGTTGGAGAATTAATGGATCCAAACATTTTATATGAAGAAACAAATACTTCTTCACAAGTGTTACAAGCGGTAATTGATTTAGGAGCAGCAACATTCATTCAAGAGGAAGTATACCGAGACCCGTTCAATAAAAAGGTTGAAAAAAAAGATTTTTTAGCTCTAACTGATGAGCAATCAATGGCATTAGAAAAAATAGTTTCATCTATGGAAAATAAACAATCTGAAACCTTTCTTTTACATGGGATTACAGGAAGCGGTAAAACGGAAGTTTATTTACAAGCTATTTCTCAATGTTTGAATGATGGGAAAGAAGCAATTGTATTAGTACCAGAAATTTCCCTTACACCACAAATGACAGAAAGATTCAGATCGCGTTTTGGTGAGCTTGTTGCTGTAATGCACAGTGGATTGTCGGTTGGAGAAAAATATGATGAATGGCGAAAAATTCATGAAGGTAAAGTGAAAGTTGTAGTAGGTGCACGTTCAGCTGTATTTGCGCCATTTGAAAATGTTGGAATTATTATTTTAGATGAAGAACATGAATCTACATATAAACAAGAGGATTCACCGAGATATCATGCTAGAGATGTAGCAATTTGGCGTGGTAAGTATCATCATTGTCCGGTCATATTAGGAAGTGCAACACCTTCATTGGAATCTTTTGCACGGGCTAAGAAAAATGTTTACACACTTCTTACTTTGAAGGAACGGGCATTAAAGCAAGCGTTACCTACTGTTCAAGTTGTAGACATGCGAGAAGAGCTGCAAAAGGGCAATCGTTCGATGTTTTCGACAAGCTTAATACAATCGATTGAAGTACGTTTGCAGAAGAAGGAACAAACAGTTCTGTTTTTAAATAGACGAGGCTATTCTTCATTTGTCCTTTGTAGAGATTGTGGGACAGTATTACAATGTGAGAATTGTGATATTTCATTAACCTATCATCGGTCAAACGAAAAGTGCAAATGTCATTATTGTGGTTATGAAATTTCTGTTCCGAAAACGTGTCCTCAATGTCAAAGTGATCATATTCGCTTTTTTGGAACAGGAACACAAAAAGTTGAAGAAGAACTGAAGAAACTATTTCCAGACGTAAGAGTTTTAAGGATGGATGTTGATACAACAAAAGCTAAGGGTGCCCATGAGCAAATTTTACAAGCTTTTGGAGATGGACATGCTGATATTTTACTGGGAACACAGATGATTGCAAAAGGTCTAGATTATCCAAATATTACGTTAGTTGGTGTACTAAGCGCTGATACGTCATTACACTTACCTGACTTTCGTTCTGCTGAAAAAACTTTTCAGCTGTTAACACAGGTTAGTGGACGAGCTGGACGTCATGAAAAGCCAGGAGAAGTTGTTATTCAAACGTATACACCTGAGCATTATGCAATTGAATTATCTAAGTCTCAGGAATATGGACCATTTTATGAACGAGAGATGATCATGCGCCATCAAGCAGGTTATCCACCTTATTTTTATCTAGCCTTAATTCAAGTATCACATGAGAATGTAATGATGGCGGCAGAATATGCTGCAAAGGCTGTTGAATGGTTACGCTCAAAACTATCGTTTAATGTATCAATTATTGGCCCTACAGCCTCTGGAATTAGTCGCCTCCAAAATAGATATCGATACCAATGTTTGATAAAATACAAAATAGAGCCAGAATTAATTCCAACGCTAATGCAACTTATAAAATTATATCGATCAGATTGGATAAAAAAAGGAGTTATACTTTCAGTCGACCTAGACCCGACAATGATTTGATAAGATAAATTAATTTTATTAATATACTAGGCAAATATTATTTTCGATTGTAGCGGAAGACGGCGAGTGCATCTGACGCTTCGCTATTGACGGACCCGCCCTAGATGCGCGTCCGTCTGTAGCGAAAATCGTAGAGTAGTAGAAGTGTAGAAAGAGGTAATATAATGGCAATTAAAGAAATAGTAAAACATCCTGCAACGGTGCTAACAGAAAAATGTAACGAAGTTACAGTAATTGATGAGAAAATAATTACACTTCTTGATGATTTATATGACACGATGGTTGAATATGATGGAGTCGGCATTGCAGCTCCACAAATTAACGTTCCATTACGTGTAGCAATTGTTGAAATCGGCGAAGAACGCGATATTTTAGAGATGATTAATCCTATTGTACTCGAAGTAGATGGAGCAGAAGTTGATATAGAAGGTTGTTTAAGCTTTCCGAATTTATTTGGTGAAGTAGAAAGACCTACATATGTAAAAATTGAAGCATGTGATCGAGAAGGACGTGTTTATGAATTAGAAGCAGGTGGTTTTGATGCTCGTGCTATTCTTCATGAAATCGATCATTTAGATGGTGTTTTATTTAATTCAAAAATGATAAGAGTAGTGCCAGAAGAGGAACTTGAAGAAATGTATGGTGAGGAGGAGTAAAAATGACTTCTGTTGTATTTATGGGGACCCCTGCTTTTTCTGTACCGATTTTACGTATGATACATGAAGAAGGCTATGAAGTACTTGCGGTTGTAACGCAGCCTGATCGTCCAGTAGGGCGTAAACGAGTATTAACTCCTCCACCAGTAAAGGAAGAAGCAATGCGTTTAGGCCTGCCAGTTATTCAACCGGAGAAATTACGACAATCTGCGGAACTTGAAGAAATAATTTCGCTAAATCCAGATATTATTATTACTGCAGCATTCGGTCAAATTTTGCCAAAAAAATTGTTAGATGCTCCACGTCTTGGTTGCATTAATGTTCACGCTTCATTATTGCCTAAATACCGAGGTGGTGCACCGATTCATCAAGCAATTCTTGACGGTGAAGAAAAAACAGGTGTAACGATTATGTATATGGCCGAAAAATTAGATGCTGGCGATATTATTACGCAACGTGAGATTGCAATTGAAGAAACTGACAATACTGGGAGTATGTTTGATAAATTAAGTATTCTAGGTAGAGATTTATTAAAAGATACGTTACCGTTAATTGTTGAAGGTAAAAATGAGCGATTAATACAAGATGAGGAAAAAGCAACTTTTGCTCATAATATTTCTAGAGAGCAAGAAAGAATTGATTGGACAAAGAATGCAAGAACTGTTTTTAACCAAGTGCGAGGTTTATCTCCGTGGCCTACTGCTTACACAACCTTTCAAGGTGAAAATGTGAAAGTATGGGCAGCTAAATTAGGTGAAACTTCGACGAATGCATCACCAGGTGAAGTGGTAAAAATTAATAAAGATAGTTTTGAAATTGCTGCTGGTGATGGAAATTCATTAACAATTTTAGAGCTACAGCCTGCTGGAAAAAAACGTATGACAGCGGAAGAATACTTGCGTGGAACAGGTTCAAAACTCGCGATAGGGGACAAATTTGAATGACAAAGAAAAAAGTACAAATTTGGGACGGTAATGTTCGTGATGCAGCTTTAACAATTCTTTTAGCAGTTGATAAAAACCAAGCATATAGTAATTTATTATTAAATCAAACAATTAATAAATATAGCATTGATACGAAAGATCGTGCTCTTCTTACAGAGATTACTTATGGAACATTACAGCATAAATATACACTAGATTATTATTTAGAGCCTTTTATCCGAGGAAATCTTGATCTTTGGGTAAGATGGCTTCTTCGACTTTCTTTATATCAAATTGTTTATTTGTCTCGTGTACCTGACCATGCTGCAGTAAATGAAGCTGTAGAAATTGCAAAGCGAAGAGGACATAAGGGCATTTCCTCAACGGTTAATGGCATTCTACGATCGATTTTAAGACAGGGAATTCGTTCAACGGATGAAATAAAAGATCCGATTAAACGTTTGGCTATTGAAACAAGCCACCCACAATGGCTAGTGGAACGTTTCATTGAATCTTATGGAATTGAAAAAACAGCTGAGATGTTGCAAGAGAATAATGTACCACCTATTCAAACAGTTCGTGTCAATACAACAAAAACTACCGTTGATGAGGTTTTAAAATTGCTAGAAGATGAAGGAGTTACTGCAAAGCAAAGTAATGTTATTCCTGAATGTCTCCATTTTGTTAATGGACAAGCATCAAGAACAAAAGCATTTAAAGAAGGCTACATTACCATTCAAGATGAAAGCTCTATGATGCCTGCAAATGTTTTGAATCCACAACCGGGATGGCGCGTATTGGACATGTGTGCGGCTCCAGGAGGAAAAACGACGCATATTGCTGAAAAAATGAAAAATGAAGGTTCTATTTTAGCAACGGATTTACACCCTCATAAATTAGACTTAATAGAGGAAACTAGCAATCGACTTGGACTGAACATTATTGAAACTGCACCAATCGATGGTCGAAAAGCAGCAGATTTTTTACAAAAACAATCTTTTAATGCTGTGTTAGTTGATGCACCATGCTCAGGACTAGGCGTTATGCGACGTAAACCAGACATAAAATATACAAAACGTGAAGAGGATTTTGAAAGTCTACATGATATACAATTGAAGTTATTAGACAATGCTGTAGAAGTTTTAAAACCGGATGGTCGTCTCGTATATAGCACTTGTACAGTAAATGTAGATGAAAATGAGGCAACTGTTAAGACGTTTTTAGCGTCACATCCAGAAATGGAACCAGTACAATTAGAAAATTTACCTAAGATACTTTTAGAACGTGGACAAGGTGGAATGCTACAAGTATTCCCACAAGATTTTGGCAGCGATGGTTTTTTTGTAGCTGCTTTTCGTAAAAAAACAGACTTAGAGATGGAAGAAAAAGGAGAATCCTAATAACAAAATGGATGAAAATAAATTTAATGAACGTATTCAAGATTTAGTGGAAGAGGCGGAAGAGAAGCCTCGTCGTCGTGAGAAAAAAGAAAAACCTCAGTTGAAAGAATCAATATATTCACTTCGACCTGACCAACTAGAAGAATGGTTATTAGCAAACGGCGAAAAATCTTTCCGTGCTGGACAAATTTATGAATGGTTATATGAAAAACGCGTTAAAACCTTTGATGAAATGTCTAACCTTTCAAAGGCGTTACGTGAAAAATTAGCAGCTAATTTCTTGTTAACTACGTTATCAACAATTATTAAACAAGAATCCAAAGATGGCACAATTAAATTTTTATTTCAACTTCAAGATGGCTATTCTATTGAAACAGTATTAATGCGTCATGATTATGGAAATTCTGTTTGTGTAACAACACAAGTAGGATGTCGTATCGGATGTACTTTCTGTGCATCGACTCTTGGAGGATTAAAACGCCATTTACTAGCTGGTGAAATAGTAGAGCAAGTTGTTAAAGTACAGCAAGAACTTGATGAAGCTGGAGAACGTGTATCGCACATCGTTATTATGGGAATTGGTGAACCATTTGATAACTATGATGCAATGATGAACTTCTTAAAAGTAATTAATAATGATAAAGCGTTAAATATCGGTGCACGTCATATTACAGTATCTACATCAGGTATCGTGCCGAAAATTTATCAGTTCGCAGACGAGGAATTACAAATTAATTTTGCTGTTTCTTTACACGCACCTAACCAAGAAGCACGTCAAAAATTAATGCCAATTGCCAGAGCATATAAGCTTGATGAGTTACTAGAAGCTGTTCGCTATTATACGAAGAAAACTGGTCGTCGTGTAAGTTTTGAGTATGGTTTAATGGCAGGTGAAAATGATTCTGTTGAAGTTGCAGAAGAATTAGCAAATTTAATTAAAGGCATTAAATGTCACGTTAACTTAATTCCTATTAACTATGTTCCCGAGCGTGATTATGTACGTACGTCCCGCAGTAGTATTTTTGCCTTTGAAAAAACGTTAAAGAATCGTGGTATTAATGTAACAATTCGTCGTGAACAAGGCGCTGATATTGCAGCAGCTTGTGGTCAGTTACGGGCACAAGAACGTCAAGAAGAAACAAGGTAGGTGACTTGTGTGAAGTTTACAGTCGAAAGTGATATTGGACGTAAGCGAATAGTAAATGAGGATCGGGTTGCTTTTTTAGAGCATCCCGATCACTTTAAACTTGCCATTTTAGCTGATGGTATGGGTGGTCATAATGCCGGAGATGTTGCAAGTGAAATGGCAATTGAAGAAATGAAAAGGCATTTTTTAAATACCGATGCCTCACAGCTAAGTTCACCAGAAGCAAAAAAACAATGGATGCTTGAAGTTATTAAAATAATAAATGGAAAGATTTATAATCATTCATTGACACATGAAGGCTGCCAAGGAATGGGCACAACACTTATAGCCGTTTTAATCGAAGAAAATCAATGCTTAATAGGTCATATTGGTGATAGTAGGGTTTATTATTTCACTCCTGAAAAGGTCTCGCTTATTACAAGAGACCACTCTTACGTAAACATTTTAGTTGAATATGGTGAAATCAGTGAAGAGGAAGCAGAAAATCATCCACAAAAAAACTTTATCGTAAAATCACTCGGTACTGAATCGACTATTGAACCTGATTTTTACGAACTAACGTTGGAACAAACTTCTTACGTATTAATATGTTCAGATGGGCTTAGTAATAAAATTTCCACAGATGAAATGGCTGCTATTTTGACTCTCCCAATGTCGATAGACGAAAAGGGGAAAAAACTAGTCAAATTAGCAAATGATTCAGGTGGGGAAGATAATATTTCTGTCATTTTATTATCAGTGAACGATAAGGAGGTGTAGTAATGCTTATAGGAAAAAGAATAAATGATCGCTATAAAATTTTAGAGCTAATTGGTGGCGGTGGGATGTCAAACGTTTATTTGGCACATGATATGATACTTAATCGTGACGTCGCCATTAAAATATTACGCTATGATATTTCAAACGAAGAAGAATTTCATCGTCGTTTCCAAAGAGAAGCTTTATCAGCTACAAGCCTTGCACATCCTAATATAGTTAGCATTTACGATGTAGGTGAAGATGGTGATATGCACTACATCGTAATGGAATATATTAAAGGCAAAACATTGAAGCAATACATAAATGAGTTTTCGCCTTTGTCACCTGCTCGAAGTGTTCAAATTATGAAGCAACTGACCTCTGCAATAGCCCATGCACATGAAAATCAAATTATTCATCGTGATATTAAACCACAAAATATACTTGTGGATCAAGATGGTAACGTGAAAATTACTGATTTTGGAATCGCAACTTCATTAAGTGCAACGAGCTATACGAAAACGAATTCCGTAATAGGTACTGTTCATTATATTTCACCTGAACAAGCACGTGGTGGCAATGCAACAAAAAAGTCAGATATATATGCACTTGGAATTGTATTATACGAGCTTCTTACAGGAGAACTGCCATTTTCCGGTGAATCTGCAGTATCGATAGCATTAAAACATTTACAAACTGAAACACCGTCTATTAGAGAAATTGATGCATCCATTCCTCAAAGTTTGGAAAATGTAGTGCTAAAAGCGACAGCTAAAAATCCAATACATCGTTATTCTTCAGTAGAAGAACTGGAAGATGATTTACAAACTGTTTTATCTCCAAGTCGAATAAATGAGAAAAAGTTTAAGCCTCCTGTCGATGATGATGAAACGAAGGCTATGCCGATCATTAAAGAAGCTATGCCGATTAATGACATCGTGAATACAAAAGTATTATCACAAAAAACGAATGAAACAAAGCGTCCTAAACAAGAAAAAGATAAATCACCAGTAAAAGAACCGAAAAAGAAGAAAAAAAATAGACGTAAACTATGGGCAGTTATTGGTGCAATTGTTGCCATCATTATTTTAACATTGATATTACTAGCTAACATATTAAGTCCAAAGAAAATAGAAATACCTGATGTAGCAAATATGGAAATAGATGAAGCTATTGAAACATTAGAAAAAGCTGGATTTGACATAGCCGAAGAACATAAAGAAGAACATTCGGAAGAAATAGAAGAAGGATTAGTAATTGGAACAAATCCGAAAGCAGGTTTAACTCGAGTAAAAGGAACTGAATTAACTTTAATTGTTAGTCTAGGCAATGAAAAAATCGAAATGAAGGATTATGTTGGTCAACAAATTAATCAAGTGACATCCATTTTGGAAAATGGAGAATTTAAAAAAATTAATGTAGAAGAAACTAATTCAGACAAACCAGTAGGAACTATTATTAAGCAAGAACCTGTTGCAGGAGAAGAAATTGTACCTGAAGAAACAGAAGTTACTTTAACAGTAAGTAAAGGTGTCAATTATATTAAAGTTTCTGACTTAACAGGTTATAATGATGCTGCACTAAGAGAGTATGAACGAAGCTCTGGTTTTAAAATTAACATACGGGGCGAAAAAAATTCAGATACAGTACCAAAAGGCAACGTCATTTCACAAGATCCAAAACCTAATGAAAGTTTAGCTGCCGGTGGAACGATAAACGTCGTAATTTCAAAAGGTCCAGCAGAAAAACCAGTAAAAATGTATTATAAAGAAATCGTTATTCCGTATGAACCAATACAATTGGGTGATGAGCAACAAGTGAGAATTTTTATTCAAGATAAGAAAAATACAATGGTAGAGCCTTACGAAGAATTCACAATAACTGATAATTACAATTATCGTATTCAGTTAGAGATTGAAGAAGGGGCAACAGCAGCATATCGAATTGTACGGGATTCAATCGTTGTAGCAGAAGAAACAATACCTTATGATAAAGTGAATTAAGGAGGATAATGAATGGCGCAAGGCCAAATCCGAAAAGCATTAAGTGGATATTATTATGTTTACCAAGATGGCGAATTAATACAATGTCGTGGGCGAGGCGTCTTTCGAAATAGAGGAGAATCCCCGCTTGTAGGAGATTTTGTAGACTATACAAAAGAAGGTATTTCGGATGGAGTAATTATGAAACTCCATCCGAGAAAAAATGAGCTAGTGCGGCCACCAATTGCGAATATTGATCAGGCATTATTAGTTTTTTCAGTAAAAGAGCCAGATTTTAACACAATATTACTTGACCGATTTTTAGTCGTACTAGAATCTTTTCAGGTTAAACCGATTATTTGTTTAACAAAAATCGACTTATTAACAGACGAGGAAAGAACGGAATTACAAGTTTATATTAATCAATATAAGGCGATTGGCTATGAAATTATTGAAACATTTAAAAATGACGAAACATTATTAAAACGACTTCAACCAATTTTAGAAGGTAAAACCTCTGTTTTAGCTGGTCAATCAGGTGTTGGGAAATCAACTTTATTAAATACATTACTTCCAAACTTGAATTTACAAACCGGTGATATTTCACACAGTTTAGGTCGTGGGAAACATACAACTCGATACGTAGAACTAATTGAGGTTGCTGGGGGATTGTTAGCTGATACACCTGGTTTTAGTTCATTTGATTTTGATACGATTGAAAAAGAAGAACTAACGAGCTGTTTCCCAGAATTTGAACGACTAAGTGAAGGATGTAAGTTTAGAGGATGCTTACATATAAAAGAGCCAAAATGTGCTGTAAAAGATGCTCTTGAAACAGGGGAAGTCCAGCAGTATCGTTATGAACATTATCAGCAGTTTTTACAAGAAATACTTGATCGAAAGCCGAGGTACTAATGATGATTAAAATTGCACCATCTATTTTATCAGCAAACTTTGCAAAATTAGGACAAGAAGTAAAAGAAGTAGAAGAAGCAGGAGCAGAACTTATCCATATTGATGTTATGGACGGTCATTTTGTCCCAAATATTACAATGGGACCAATTGTTGTTGAAGCATTACGTCCAATTACACAATTGCCCCTTGATGTTCATTTAATGATTGAAAATCCTGATTCGTATATTGAACAATTTGCTAAAGCGGGAGCAGACTATATTACTGTTCACGTAGAGGCATGTAAACATTTACATCGCACAATTCAATTAATTCGTTCATTTGGTGTAAAACCTGGTGTTGTGTTAAATCCGCACACACCAATTGAATCGATTCAACATATTCTTGAGGATGTAGATCTTGTTTTATTTATGACTGTAAACCCAGGCTTTGGTGGTCAGAAATTTATTTCCTCTGTCTTGCCGAAAATTGAAGCATTATCTAAAATTATTAAAGATCGTAATTTAAACATTGAAATTGAAGTCGATGGTGGTATTACTGCTGAAACAATTGTTCCATGTGCAAAAGCAGGTGCAACTATTTTCGTAGCTGGGTCAGCTATTTACAATAAAGAAAATCGTGCCCAAAGCTTACAAGAAATTAAGTCGGCTGGTGAGGCTGTATTGCAGAAATGACAATCGTAGTAATTTGTTCAGGTGGACCTAAACAAGAGCTCTGTTCATTTGATACATTTAAGTCTAACCAGGATGTGTTATTTATTGGTGCTGATAGAGGGTCTCTTTATTTAATAGATAATGGGATTATACCATCTGAAATCGTTGGTGACTTTGATTCACTTTCAGAAACAGAATGGGAAAGAGTAGTAAATATCGTACCAAAAATAGAAAAAGTTAAGGCTGAGAAAGATGATACAGATACTGATCTAGCACTATTAAAAGCAGTTTCATATGAGCCATCTGAAATATATTTAACAGGTGTAACAGGTGGCCGATTAGATCATTATGAGGCAGCTATACGGTCTATGTATCGTTTTCAATTAGCTAACCCAAATATTAAAATTAAAATTGTAAATGCTCATAATGAAGTTTGCATACTATTCCCTGGCAAACATACTATATTACGAGATGAAAAGTTTCGATATATTTCATTCTTTGCTTATGAAAATGCAGTAGAGAATGTATTTTTGCGCGGTGTAAAATATGAAACAACAGATGAAACAATTGAGTTAGGAACCTCTCGTTTTACTAGTAATGAATTGATTTCAGAGCTTGGGTATATCTCTTTTTCATCAGGCATATGTTTAATGATAAGAAGCAGTGACTAAAAAGGAGGGCCAGTGTTTGAGAGTTTATACATTTCAATTACCGAAATTTGTTAGTAGTCTTACACGTAGTTGCATCAATTTTTTTACGGGTGGGAAAAAGAAAAAGGGTAAGGAATAATTTTAAATTTTATTCGTTCATTGAAAGCACCTATAAATTAAATTTGATGCACAATAGGTCTTTAATGACTTATGAAGAAGGAACTGTCCCTTAAAATGTACAAGGGACAGTTCTTTTTTTATGTTGTTATGAAACAAAAAAACCGATTTTTACTTAAAGTAAAAATCGGTTTTTTAATGTGTTAACACGATTAAACGCGTTCAACTTTACCTGATTTTAGAGCACGAGCAGATACCCATACACGTTTTGGTTTACCGTTCACTAAAATACGTACTTTTTGTAAGTTAGCACCCCAAGTACGTTTGCTAGCGTTCATAGCGTGTGAACGATTGTTGCCTGAACGAGCTTTACGACCAGTTACTACACATTGTTTAGGCATGTATATTCCCTCCTTGCAGATGAATCTGAAAGATGTTTTTTCAGTTCGTTATTTCACATACTTTAATAATTTAACATAGCTCGAGCCTCTATGCAACCTATTTCATACAACCTTTCAAGAAAAATTCCTTTACACTCGAAAAAAAACGAGAGAACATGGGAAGAATAATACTATTCATTATTAATTATGATATATAAAACAATAAATTTATCCAAATTGATTCAGTCTAAACACGACTGTTTTGATAAAAAGTAGACGAATGTCAACGTTTTCTTTTATAATAAATTTTTGTGTAGTACAATATAGATTAGTCAAAAAGAGCCAAGGGGGCATAAATATGTCAATAGAAATTAGTAATGATTTCGGCCAAATTGATATTTCGAATGATGTAATTGCACAAATTGCTGGTGGAGCAGCGATCGAATGCTATGGTATTGTAGGTATGGCATCAAAACATCAAATTCGTGATGGGTTAACAGATATTTTACGTAAAGAAAATTTCGCTAAAGGCGTTATTATCCGTCAGGAAGGAAAAGACCTTCATATTGACATGTATATTATTGTTAGCTATGGAACAAAAATTTCCGAAGTAGCTTATCAAGTACAATCAAAAGTAAAATATACAGTAAATAAAACATTAGGTATGAGCGTTAAATCAGTAAACATATTTGTTCAAGGCGTTCGTGTTATGAATGTGTAAGAGGAGGATTTAAATCGGATGAAGTCATTAGACGGAATCAAATTTGCCGAAATGGTACAAATGGGTGCGCATGCGTTATCCCAAAATGCAAGTTATGTTGACTCATTAAATGTATTTCCGGTTCCAGATGGGGATACAGGGACTAATATGAACTTGTCAATGACATCAGGGGCGAAGGAAACTGAAAGCAATGCACAGCAACATATTGGGAAAACAGCCCAAAGCTTAGCTAAAGGTTTATTAATGGGTGCTCGAGGAAATTCAGGTGTTATTTTATCTCAGCTTTTCCGTGGTTTCGGTAAATCAATTGAAAAAGAAAATGAAATTGATGCAAAAACTTTTGCAAACGCATTCCAAGCTGGAGTAGATACTGCCTATAAAGCAGTAATGAAGCCAGTTGAAGGAACAATTTTAACTGTTGCTCGTGAAGCAGCTGCAAAAGCGGTAGAAGTTGCGCAAGAGGAAACTGATATTATTAAAATAATGGAAGCTTTAGTTTCTGAAGGTCGTAATTCATTGAATAGAACCCCAGAATTACTTCCAGTATTAAAAGAAGTTGGGGTTGTCGATAGTGGTGGTCAAGGATTACTTTTCGTATATGAAGGGTTCCTTGCATCTTTAAAAGGTGAAGCGCTACCAAAAAGAAATGATGCGTCACTTGATAATTTAATTAATGCTGAACATCATCGTGCACAAGATTTTATGAGTACGGAAGATATCGTTTTCGGTTATTGTACAGAAATCATGGTTCGACTAGAAGAAGGTAAAGAGCCATTTGATGAAGCAAAATTCCGTGAAGAGTTAAATGTTATGGGAGACTCTCTGCTTGTTGTCTCTGATGAAGAAATTGCAAAAGTACATATTCACTCTGAAACTCCAGGTGCTGTACTTTCTGCAGGGCAAAAATATGGTAGTTTAATTAAAATTAAAGTTGATAATATGCGTGAACAACATTCTTCAATTGTTAATGAACCAGCATCAGCAACACAAAATGCACCGAAGAAGCAAGAAAAACATCCGTATGCAGTCGTAACAATTGCGATGGGTGAAGGGATTGCTAATTTATTACGCAGTATTGGGGCTTCATATGTTATTGAAGGTGGTCAAACAATGAACCCTTCAACAGAAGATATCGTAAAAGCAGTAAAAGAAATTGGTGCTGAACGCGTATTAATTTTACCGAACAACAAAAATATTGTAATGGCAGCTGAACAAGCAGTTGAATTATTAGATATTGAAGCAGCAGTTGTCCCGACAAAAACAATTCCACAGGGCATGGCTGCAATTTTAGCATTTAATCCGGAAGCAACTGTAGAAGAAAATAAAAACGGCATGACAAATGCTTTTGCCCATGTGAAAACAGGTCAAGTAACTTATGCTGTTCGTGATACTTCAATTGATGGTGTTGAAATTCGTAAAGATGACTATATGGCACTAACAGAAGGTAAAATCGTATTATCAACTCCTAATATGCTAGAAGCTTCTAAAAAGGTTATCACTGAATTAGTCGATGAAGACTCGGAAATAATTACAATTATTTACGGTGAAGATGCGTCAGAAGATGAAGCAAACGAAATTGTAAGCTTTATCGAGGAAAATTATCCGGACGCAGAAGTTGAAATTGTGGAAGGTAAGCAAACTTTATATCCATTTATTTTCTCAATCGAATAAATTATAAAGTGTATGGTAAGTCAAATTTTGGCTTTCATACACTTTTTTTGTAATTCATTTCTAATTAAAAATGTGAAGAATTTTTTTATTTAATAATACTTTGTTGATTGGAATGGAAGACGGCGAGTGCATCTGTTCCTGTCGCTTCGCTTTCGTCACAAAAAACATTTGCTCCTGGGGTTACTCGTCGCAAATATATTTGGAACGGAAATCAACAATTTAGTAAGTACATCTCAGCTTGATTTTTTTGAATATTAATTATTTTGAAGGAAGAAGAACGTTCATGATAAACTAGGCTTACAATAGATTAATAGTACAGTTCGCAACTATAAATTAAGGAGGAGAGTCGGTATGAAATTTACTTCAGTTTTTGATATTATTGGACCAGTTATGATTGGACCTTCATCTTCTCATACAGCTGGTGCAGCTCGTATTGGTCGTGCTGCTAGGGATTTATTTGGCAGAAAACCGAAGTGGGCAAAAATTCATTTGTATGGTTCGTTTGCCGAAACCTATCGAGGTCATGGAACGGATGTGGCGATCATTGGTGGATTGCTAGATTTCGATACATTTGATGAACGTATTAAAAGTGCCTTTGAACATGCGAAAAATGAAGGCTTAGACTTTGAATTTATTCCTGAAACCGCAAATAAAGAACATCCAAATACAGCGCGTATCGTAATGGGCGATGATTCAGGTGAAATGTCAGTTGAAGGAATTTCTATCGGTGGAGGTAAAATCGAAATTAGTGAAGTGAATGGATTTAAGCTTAGATTAACCGGTGGTATGCCTGCGTTATTAGTCGTGCATGATGATCGAGCGGGATGTATTGCGAATGTCGCAAATTGCCTAGCGATGCATAATGTTAATATTGGTCATATGGAAGTATCGAGAATTGAACGCGGTTTAACAGCCTTAATGGTAATTGAAGTGGATCAAAATATAGATGATCGAATTATTCAACAGATTTCATATATCCCAAATATAACAAAAGTCTCGAAAATAAATAATTAAGGAGTGAGCTAGTTGGACGTATTATTTCATAATGTAAGAGAATTAGTGGAACTTGCCGAAAAAGAAAATAAGCTCATCTCTGAAATCATGATTGAACAAGAAATTCAAATGAGCGGTCGCAGCCGTGAACAAATTCTTGAACAGATGGATAAAAACTTAACGGTAATGGAGCAGGCAGTCGAACGGGGTTTACAGGGCGTTCAGTCAGTGTCAGGCTTAACAGGTGGCGATGCAGTTTTATTACAAAAATATATTGCAAAAGGCAATAGCCTATCTGGTGATTTATTATTAGATGCAGTAAGTAAAGCGGTTGCAACGAATGAAGTAAATGCTGCGATGGGAACAATTTGTGCAACGCCAACTGCTGGTTCTGCTGGAGTTGTACCAGGAACTTTATTTGCAGTGAAAAACAAATTAAATCCAAGCCGAGAACAAATGGTACGATTTTTATTCACATCTGGTGCTTTTGGTTTTGTTGTTGCAAATAATGCATCAATCTCAGGGGCTGCTGGGGGTTGCCAAGCGGAAGTAGGTTCTGCTGCTGGGATGGCTGCTGCCGCAATCGTAGAAATGGCTGGTGGATCCCCCGCGCAAAGTGCAGAAGCTTTTGCGATTACGTTAAAAAATATGCTTGGTTTAGTTTGTGATCCAGTTGCTGGGCTTGTTGAAGTCCCATGTGTAAAACGCAATGCAATGGGTGCAGCTAACGCAATGGTAGCAGCTGATATGGCGTTAGCAGGTATTACAAGCCGTATTCCATGCGATGAAGTGATTGGTGCTATGTTTAGAATTGGTCAGTCAATGCATCCTAGTTTAAAAGAAACAGCTCGGGGAGGGCTTGCTGCTACGCCTACTGGGCAGGCGATTAGTAAGGCTATACTGGATAATGGGAAATTAGAGAGTATTAAGCTACTGCAACAATAAATATAAAGAGGCTGGGACATAAGTGAATTTTTTTAACAAATTTGCTTGTAACAATAATAAGAATTGGACATTTTGAAAATTGATTGGAGTGAAGGGGCGACTCCTGCGGGAACAGCCCGTGACTCGAGAC
>JAEXYZ010000099.1 GCA_023405135.1 Bacillota bacterium
AGCAAGCGAAAAACCTTACAGATTAGCCGTTATCTAAGGGCTGCATTGTGGAAACCAGCGAATGTTTGGCTTCGAAAGATTGAAGGAAAAGCCATCCCTTAAATATGCAAATTGTCGTCGTTGCAAAAGTCTAATTGTAAATAAATTTCCAAATGGATGGGGACACCTTTGATTGGGTATTTACTTTTTTGCCTCTAAACAGGGAAGGTGAGTAAACTGAAAATTATGACACTATTTATGCAACACTAGTGGTTGTCAATTAATAATACAAATTGATCTTCTTGCAAGTTACCAATAAAATAGTCGTTTAATAAATTTCCTTGTAATCTTTCTGCAATCATTTGTAATAAACAATTTGAGCAATGGGATCCTAATGATGTTTTAAGTGTTGCTAAACGATCAATTTCAAATACGAGCACTGTCATTCGTTTTAAGTTTCCGTTCATCTTTTCTAAAACTAAACGCTTATTTGGTAATTTTGTTATGGTGTTGTAATGTGTTAGGAAATACTTTTCCTTCTCTGATTTCTTTAAATTATTTTCTGTATCCTTCAACCTTTGCACCATGTCCTTAGGTAACATATTCATGCTATAAGCTATCCATATTTGTGCAGTAATGAGAAACGATAAAACAATAATGTACAATTCTGTTAATCTAACATTAAATAAAATGAAAAAAATGAGTGTTACTAAAACAATACTTGATGCATAAATTAATCTATTTTTCATTTCATAAAAATAACTATTTATTCTCATTACTATCTCCCCTACATCGAAATTACTAAGCATATAAATAAATGTTTATAGGTATATAGCAATAATGAAATTTTATATACTATAGTTATTTTTATTTAACACTATAGGGTTGATATATAATTTTTTTGTGCACTATTTTATACTATTGATTTACAGCTGTTGTTTTATTTATTAATTCATTTAAGTCTGCTTTATATTTTTCATAAATCGCTTCATGTCCTAAAGCTTGAAATACTGTAAATGCTCGATTACATTTCTCTATTCCTTCAGAAGTGGACTGATCAATAATATCAATCATTCCTTCATAAAAGATTATTAATGTTTGTTCGAAAAACTGAGAGCTTTCTGTAAAGTATTTTTTGGCTGCTTCTAATACCATCTTTGAATATTGATATCCTTCATATTTAATACTAAATTCAAGAAGATTAAAAAATAAATAACTCATAACCTTCGTATCTGAATTAAAATCGTTATATTGTTCTGCTCGATTTAATAAATTTTTCGTCATTAAGAAAGCTGTCGATGGCGGAAATAGAAAAATGAAATTATTTAAAATAACTAATTCATAATAACACCAATCATCAATACTTAATAAATAATCAGCGATTTCCTTAATGTACTCTTCTTTTATTTTATTAAGCTCAAATCCATTTTCGATACAGTGACATAAAATATATAAATGTCTTAAGAAAATATCCCCACTACTCTCATATTCCTCTTTTATTCTATTTTTTATGCGCGAAATTTCTTCTATATTATTAACATAATACAATTTTAAAACATTATTAAATTCATTCATTTTTGAGGCGATTTTGTAATTATTTTTCATATAGAAAAATTCATTGTATGTAACATTACAATAATCAAGTATTTCCGTTAATTTATCCGAAGAGATACTATTTTTCCCTGATTCTATCCGGGTAATATATGGACGAGTCATATTTATAGCATCTGCCAATTCCTGCTGAGTAATATTTTTATTTTGACGTATTTTTCTAATAACTTGTCCTATTTCCATATATTTTTTACTCCTATTCAATTTATGTATAATTTAGTATACATGATATTTTTATTCGCTCTTTTTCTATTACAATTTACTCAAATAAGATAAAAGGAGGATTGAAGAAACTATGAAAAAGTACTCAACAATCGCTAAATTTTTATTTGCAGTTACTCTAGTTGCTGCTGGTACAAAAATAGAACCTCTTATTTGGTTAGTTGGTTTCTAATTTCTATTTAATCTAAATCTTTTTTACGCAAATCAATCATCTTTCCCCCTATATAATAGGGGACTTTTTTATTTTGTCTATTATTTTTTTATTATACATAATAAAATAGAACTATAGTTTAATTATACGAATTTCCCCAATATTTTTGCATAAATATGCCTATAAACCTTTCAAAAGTACCAATAAAAAAACTCACTAGTAAATTTTGAATGAACATAAATATTCATCTAATTTTCACATGTGAGTTTAAATATGATTTTTTACTTATTTCAATAACAGCTTTAGAGACATATTTTATTGTCTCATCTATAAATTAAAACCTCATAGTATTTTTCAGCATTTAAAAACATCTTTAAGTTGAATCAAATGAATAAATCCAACTTAAAGACGTTTAATTGTAACTTTTTTTTAATTGATAAGTCTATATTCTACTTAGCAACCAATTCACTTTCCGTTACCCACTTATGATTGGTTACTTGTTCCCCTGTTGTAGAGGTGTAATCCACCATGTAAACTGTTGTTTTTTCTGCTGTATCGATTACCGCGGTTACACCATCCATTCCTTCCATATGATCCGCATTTATCGTAACTTCTTCACCTGGCTCAAATGGTTCATCGCCTGCACCATCTATTTCTTCATGAATGACCCATTTGTGATTTTTTTCTAACTCTCCCCCATTTGAAGGAGTATAGGATATCGTGTAGACCGTTGTATCATATGCACCAACAATAGTTGCTTCAGCGCCATCCATCCCTTCCATATGATCTGCTTCAATGGTTGCTTTACTACCAACTGCAAAAGTAGGATCTTGCGCCTCTTTCAAATTTTCTGGAACTTCACCTGAACTCGAATGATTCATACTCGAATGATCCATTCCTTCCATATTACTGTGCTCAACATTTTCATTTTGAGTTGTCTCTTTTTCGCTATCGTTTCCTGAACAAGCAGAAAGTGATATTACTGTCGTTAATGCAATACATCCAACTACAAGTTTATTTACCATAATAAATCCTCTCCTATCCTTTTAGAATTCAAAGTTATTATAGATAATAATTATGTAGAAATTATGCAGAAAGAGCCAACTATTAAAATTTATCATCTATTTTAAAAGAACTTACTACCTTTTAGTTCCATTTATAACCAATTCCCCAAACAGTTTTCAAAAAATCGTCTGTAGGAAATCCTACTTTTCTTAATTTTTCCCTTAAATTACGGATATGGGAATCTACAGTTCGAATATCTGTTTCCGTTTCGTACTCCCAAGCGGCATACATCAATTCTTCCCGTGTAAATGTTTTTGTAGGTCTAGAGATTAAAGCTTTTATAATATAAAATTCTTTTAATGTTAATTGAACAGTCAAGTTAGTAAACGTAAGACAATATGTTTCAGTATCTAAAATAAAATTATCGTAAACAATAGTGGATTTTTCATCTCTTTCAGTAGTACGTCGTAATAGAGCATTAATCCTTGCAACTAACTCCTTTTCATCAAAAGGCTTTGTAACGTAGTCATCAGCTCCAATATTTAACCCCGTAACTAAATCTAACTTATCAGATCTTGCAGTAAGCATAATGATAGGGACGTTTGAAAACTCACGGATTACTTGACATACTTCCCATCCATCTATATTAGGCATCATGACATCTAATATGACTAGATTCACTTGTTCTTTCTTAAGTATTTCTATCGCATTTTTTCCGCTCATTTCCTTAATGCATTTATACCCATGAGGGATTAGAAATAATTCTATTAAATCTAACATCCTTTGTTCGTCATCAACTAATAAAATCGTTTTCATCATTCCACCTCTATTACAACGTTATTTTAAATTTACTTCCTTTACCTAGCTTACTCTCAACTTCTATTGTTCCTTCATGTGCTTCTACTAGCTCTTTGACAACAGATAGCCCAATTCCTAATCCACCATGTACCCGTGAACGAGATTTTTCAACTCTATATAACTTTTCAAAAATAAATCCTACTTCATCTGGCGGAATACCTATACCTGTATCAATGACTGAAATTATTGTGTTGTTCTCTTTTTGATTAACTTCTAAAGTAACTTCTGAATGTTCATTTGAATATTTTAATGCATTATCTAATAGATTAATCATCACTTGCTCTAATCGTATTGGATCAGCATATATTTCGAAATCTTTTTCGCAAACGAGGTTTAGCTTTATTTTTTTATTTTCATATGAAGGAAACACAAGTTTACAAATATTCTCGAAAAATGGACGAGCCAAAAAGAATTCTTTTGATATAGTAAAAGTCGTTTCATCCATTCTTGCTAAATCTAATAAATTTTTTACTAGCTCTTTCATTCGATTGGACTCTTCTCCAATTATTTTCAAATAATGTTCCCGCTCCGCTTCACTTAACTCTTTTCTCATTGCTACTTTTGAATAGCCAATTAAATATGTCAATGGTGTACTTAATTCATGAGCGATGGATGCAAGAAATTCATTTCGATCATTTTTTAAATGCTCTAAATCATTGGCTAATTTTTGAATGGAGTTTGACAGTTCTCCTAATTCATCTTTTCCTAGGCGAGGAAGACTAACATTAAAGTCTCCTTTACTTAATTTTTCAGTTGCTTCTTTCATACGAATTAATGGTCTTGTAATAATTCGAGATAATAATGCATAGACAATAAAAAGCACGATAAAACTCGTAATGCCCGATATGATAAAATGCATATTCATTTTATTTACCATTTGATTAATAGTGTTTGTACTTTGAAACATCACGACATAACCAGATTGATTTTCAGCTTCTTTATATGGATGTGCACTTACTATGTAAGGCGAATTTCTCCAGTCTGAAACGATTATTTGATCTTTATCGTTATGTAGGTCTCTTAATAGAGAATGATATTTATGTAACAACTGATATGTTTCATCAGAACTTTTAATGATCTCACCGTTATTATTTAAAATAATCACTTCTCGGTTTTCATTTCTTTCCATTAAAACGATATGATGAATAGTAGTATCCGAAAAATTTTCCATTAACACATCCCGATGATTCGCTCCATTTGCTAACAAACTCGCAAATTCTTCTTCCACTCTCGTATTGATAATATTTTGATGAAGATAAAACATAAGAAATACTTCCATTATTAGTACAACAATAAAAAAATATGTTGCTAGTTTTGTAGAGATTTTTTTCACAATGTTCTCTCCCCCTATTTATTTAGTATAAAATAAAAATATGAAGAAATTATGCATCTATTAAAAAACTCACAAGAAAATTATGAACTATCGCAAACCTCAGTTCATTTTTCCTTGTGAGTTTTCATTACCTTTCAGCTGCCCGGAATCCAGCTGCTTCTGCTTCTTCTTTAGTACAAAACATTTCTTCTGGCTTCGTAGATTCGTAATTCGCCTGACCTGGTGAATGATATATTTTATCACCTTTTGAATTGTTATTGCCCTTTATTAGACAATCAGAATCAGTTTCATCACTGTTATTAACTTCCTCATCTGTTCCATCAAATACACGATCATCATAACCTCTATCAGTTACATAATTTTCAACTGACCAAATACCTATTGCCTGTTTTTGTGCAGTCTTTTGAACTGATTCAAACCAATCAACGTGTTTTGTGTTTGGTTCATAAATATAAGCTACTCGAGCAAGTCCATTCTTTAATAGCTCTTCTTGCACATTTATGCCATCTTTCGTATAAACGTACGCTAAAAGCCGGTTATATTTATCTCGATATGAAACATCGAATTCTAAATAAACATATTTTTGATCTTCTAACAACTGTTTTGTAAATTTCTTTGCCTCTTCACCATATGGCTGTTTTCCTAGTCTAGGATGATTGGTTTCAGGTGTATCCACTAATAAAAAACGTACTGATTCATTAGATCCGTTATATTTTATTTTTATAGTGTCACCGTCTACAACACTTACTAGAGGGAATTCTTCAAAAGAAGATATATCGTATGTAGAAGCTGTTGTTGCGCCTTGTTGTTCCTCCGTATTATTCGTCACTTGTTCTTGTACTTCAAATTCCAAGTTACAGCCACTTAAAATCATTAAAGTAACTAATATACCAATCCATTTTTTCATATAATACCTCTTTAAAACTTATATTTAAAAAATATTTACTATTAATCATAACATTAAAATAAAAAAATCCTAGTAAATATAAGTTAGACTTATACTACTAGGATTTTCAACTTTATAGTTTGTACAACTTTATTTTTTTCTTTTATGCAAACCTTTTCCGAAATAGAATGCAACTAAAATTAGCAGCCATAGTGGGCCAACATATAAAGCTATTCGTGTATCAGGGAAGAAAGCCATTATTCCAACTACTCCAATTAAGAAAGCTAATGAAAGATATGAAGTGAATGGATATAAAGGCAATTTATATTTCAATTTTCGTTTTTGTGCTGAAGTTAAGCTTTTACGGTAACGTAATTGAGATAATAAAATCATACACCATGTCCAAATTGCACCGAATGTGGAAATACTCGTTACCCATGTAAATACTTTCGCAGGAACTAAATAGTTTAATACTACCCCTATTAATAAAGCTCCCGCAGTAGCTATTACTGCTAAACTAGGCACGCCGTTATTATTTAGCTTTGCATATGATTTCGGCGCTTCTCCATTTTGTGCTAAGTTGTATAGCATACGTGCTGTACTGAAAATACCGCCATTACAAGAAGATAGTGCTGCTGTTAAAACAACAAAGTTAATAATTCCTGCCGCTGCTGGAATACCGATTTTGTCAAATGTTAAAACAAATGGACTACCTTTTGTACCAATTTCTGTCCAAGGATAAATAGACATAATAATGAATAAAGCACCTACATAGAAAATAAGAATTCTCCAAAAAACTGTATCGATCGCTTTTGACAATGTTTTTTCAGGATTTTTTACTTCTCCTGCTGTAATCCCAATCATTTCAATTCCTAGGAAAGCAAACATAACCATTTGTAAAGACATTAATACCCCGGTAATACCGTTTGGAAGAAGGCCTCCATGCTCCCAGAGATTACTAATGCCTGTTGCAATTCCACCATTACCAATACCAAAAACAATGATTCCGATACCAACAATAATCATGAAAATAATCGTAACAATTTTAATTAATGCAAACCAAAATTCTAGCTCTCCATATGCTTTTACAGCAAGGAAATTTACTGCCGCCATTATAACTAACGCAGCTAATGCCCAAATCCAACGAGGAACATCAGGGAACCAAAATTCCATATAAATTCCCACTGCTGTAATTTCAGCCATACATGTAACAACCCATAAGAACCAATAATTCCATCCAGTTATAAAGCCTGCAAGTGGTCCTAAATAATCGCGGGCATACTGGCTAAAAGAACCTGCTACAGGCTTTTGAATTGCCATTTCACCAAGGGCTCTCATAATAAAGAACATAATCATGCCGCTAAATCCATAGGCAAATAAAATACCAGGTCCTGCTAATTTAATCGCTGATGCGGAACCTAGAAATAATCCAACCCCAATCGCCGCTCCTAAGGACATAAGCGTAATATGTCTCTGTTCTAAACCGCGCTGTAATTGCTTCTGTGATGTAGTGTTTTGCATACTCTTTTCCCCCAATGTGCTTGTCTAAGATGTTTTTGTGAAGATCCAATCCCCAAGGATAATGAACTTTTCATTATTCACAATGACGTTTATAATGGTGTAATCATACTGTTACAATCTTTTTCCAGTGGAAAGCAACATTCATGATTTGGTAGAATACACTTTGTTCATTTCCGCTTTATTCTACTTGTTAACGATTTCATTGTCGAAAAAACAACATTTTAATCTGAATGACGTAATTCTAACATTTATGTGAACGTTTTTTTATTGTTAAATTACACAAAAATAGAATAATAATTTTGTTGATTTTCACAATTCGTTAAACTATAACTATAAGATTATCAAAAAATAAAAATAATTCAATTCTATTTAATAAAGAGGGATTCTTATGACATATAAAAAAACTGATCCTTTCAGATCAAATTTTGATAGTTTGGAGGAATTTGCCGATACTGTAAGTGAGATTCTTCATTGTCCTATTACTATAGAAGATGCAAACCATCGTCTAATTGCCTATAGTACACATGATGAAAGAACAGACCCGGCAAGAGTTTCTACTATAATTGGTCGCCGTGTTCCTGAAAAAGTAATTAATGCTCTTTGGAAGGAAGGCGTAATTCCCGCTCTATTAAAAAGTCGTGAGCCTATTCGGGTAAAAACGATGGATGGTATCGGTTTAGGTGATCGCGTAGCTGTTTCAATATGGAAGAAAGATGAAGTCCTTGGCTTTATTTGGGCTTTAGAAGTGGATAAACCTTTAGATGAACAGGCTTTAGTTTTGTTGAAACAAGCTGCTGAAGCAACAAAAAATAAGCTTTTGCAACTCCAAACACGGAAAAATAAAAAAGAAGAGCACTTCCAAGAATTCTTTTGGAAGTTGCTTACAGGGCATATCCAGTCAAACGAAGAAACGATGGAAAACTTTCAAATGCTGCAAATTAGCCCACCCTCTTCATTTGGAATCGCAGTTCTCCAATTTCAAAAGGATATTACTACCGAAGAGGAAAAGCAAATTTCATACTTATTACAAACAAATCAGCGTTTAAAAACTGCTCTATATACAATTGATCATCATCATCTCATTTTATTAATTTCCCTTGATGGTATACAGCAGCCTTTAAACACACTAAATGATTTTGTCATTGAATTTGTTCATAAAATGGAAGAACGATTCCAGGTAAAAGCTATCAATCCGGCGTTTAGCAGCCTTTACAATGATTATCAAAAGGTTGAAAAAGCATATCGTGAAGCATTAACTGTTTTGTCAATGAAAGAAAAGTTTCCATCGGAAGTAAATGACATTCACGGATATCAAAATCTAGGTATTTATCAGTTTTTCGATATCCTATTGGAGAAACGCACAAAAGATGGTTACGAAAACCATGCATTAAAGAAGCTTCATGAATACGATGAAAAACATAACAGTGACCTTGTGGAAACACTAGAAGTCTTTTTAAATAAAGATAATAATATAAATGAAGCGGCAAAAGCTTTGAATGTCCATACAAATACATTGAATTATAGATTAAAACGGATTAGTGAAATCGGAGAGATTAATCTGAAGGATCCAAATAAAAAAATGATACTATACATTGATCTCAAGCTGGAAAAGTTTAAATAAAGTTAAACTTTATTGAGGGTATTTGTAAAATATTTTTTTACTCCATTTAGTGGATTAATTGCCTATTCTTACACGTTTTTTTAAATTTTCAGTAGCGATTTCACTTCACATCAACGTGTCAATTTTGTGAACTTTTTGTGATAATTCACAAAAAGTTGTGCAATCTTTCTCCTTTATTAACAAAGAAAATACTTGCGAAACATTCTATACTGAATTCACAAAGACAGTACAAAGCAAGTTTTTAAAGGAGGAAGTACGATATGATCATCGGTGTACCAAAAGAAATTAAAAATAATGAAAATCGCGTTGCCCTTACTCCAGCTGGAGTTGTTTCTTTCTTAAGTGCTGGACACAAAGTATTAGTAGAAAAAGACGCTGGTATTGGAAGTGGCTTTACAAATGAGGATTACGCTAATGCAGGTGCAGAAATTATTGACAGTGCAGCAAATGTTTGGGCACAATCTGAAATGATTATGAAGGTAAAAGAGCCTCTAGAAAGTGAATATGAATATTTCCGTTCAGGCTTAATTTTATTCACATACTTACACTTAGCTGCTGAGCCTTCTTTAGCTCAAGCTCTTAAAGATAAAGGTGTTATTGCCATTGCATATGAAACAGTTGAAGTAAATCGCTCTCTTCCACTGCTTACTCCAATGAGTGAAGTTGCTGGCCGTATGTCTGTTCAAATCGGTGCACAATTCCTACAAAAAACAAATGGTGGCCAAGGTATACTTCTTGCAGGCGTACCTGGTGTAGAACGAGGTAAAGTAACAATCATTGGCGGTGGTATCGTTGGAACAAACGCTGCAAAAATGGCAATCGGTATCGGAGCAGATGTAACAATTATTGACTTAAGTGCTGATCGTCTACGTCAATTAGATGATATCTTTGGCAATCAAATTAAAACATTAATGTCTAATCCATTTAATATTGCAGAAGCGGTAAAAGATGCAGACCTTTTAATTGGTGCGGTTTTAATCCCTGGTGCAAAAGCTCCTAAACTTGTATCTGAAGAAATGGTAAAAACAATGAAACCGGGATCTGTTATTGTAGACGTTGCTATCGACCAAGGCGGTATCGTTGAAACAAGTGATCATGTTACGACTCATGATAACCCAGTTTTTGAGAGACACGGAGTTCTTCACTATTCTGTTGCTAACATGCCAGGTGCTGTTCCTAGAACATCTACGATTGCTTTAACAAACGTTACAGTTCCTTACGCTTTACAAATTGCAAACAAAGGTGTGTTCAAAGCGATTGCTGAAAACCAAGCATTAAAACTTGGTGTAAACGTGGCAAACGGTGAAATCACATATGAAGCTGTAGCAAGAGACCTTGGGTATGAATATGTACCTGTTGAAAAAGCACTAGAAAAAGAATTAGCAACATACTAATCATTAGTTCACTATATAATATAATTCCCCCTCAAGAGTGCATTGAGGGGGTTTTTATTCAGTGAGATGGTATTATGGTTGAAAAAATTTATTACCGTAATTTAGGGAAAAACGGTTAACTAGTAGAATACAGTTATTTTAATAAATGTAATAAAACTCTATTTAACAAAGTTACTAAGCTTACCAATATTCTCTATCTCAACAACTACAACATCTCCTGATTTCATTGGGCAACTTCCTGAAGGGGAGCCAGTTGCCAAAACATCTCCAGGTTCTAAAGTCATAACCTGTGAAATCCAACTAATTAGATAAGGTATTGAAAGTGACATTTGATTAGTATTTCCATCCTGTACAACTTCACCATTTAATGTTGTAGTTATTCTTAAATTAGTTGGATCTATACCCGTTACAATACATGGACCTATTGGACCAAAAGTATCAAAACCTTTTCCCCTTGTAAATTGCGGATCACTTTTTGTTAAGTCTCGTGCAGTAACATCATTAAATACAGTACAGCCAAAAACGTAATCTAGGGCTTCTTCTTCTTTTATATTTTTACCATTTCTACCAATAATAAGTGCTACTTCACCCTCCATTTCTACCTGATTTGTTAAATCGCTTGATGGCAGGATAATTTCGCCTTGATCTGGAATCAAGGAAGATGTTGGTTTCAAAAATAAAAATGGTTCTTTAAGGTTTGCTTTTCCACCAGTCTCAATTGCATGTTCAGTAAACGTCCAACCAAAGTTTACAATTTTTGAAGGAACTACTGGCTCTAGAATTTTAACATCGCTATAATTAATTCTCTCACCATCATTATTTTCAAATTCATTATTTACAACATCAATAAAATCTTTGGACAATTGTAGAATTTCGTTCCCCTCAACACGTCCATAAAAAACATTACCATCTAGTTTTTGATATCTCACAATTGTTTGAGATTTTTGTAACACTTGCATATCCAATCAAAAACTCCCTTAAATTACTTAATGAATCTTACTTGTTGACTAATATATTCATATTGTTCTTCTTTTCTTTTATTGAATTCTATCTTATTTTCTTCGAAGATATTATTTCCTTCTGTATCTATTGAAACAATAAGAGGTCCAAATTCTTTTACTTCACAAACCCAAAGTGATTCAGGCATACCAAGATCTTTCCAATGTACTTCTTTGATTTCTTCAACCTTAGTTGCACCATAAACAGCATTTCCAGCTGGGAAAACTAAATGCAGCGCTTTATGAGTTTTACATCCTTCCTCTGTATTCTTGCCCATTCCTCCTTTACCTACAATGAGTTTTACACCTGTTTCTTCTATAAATTCTTTTTCGAATTTTTCCATTCTCATGCTCGTTGTAGGACCGATGGAAACAATTTCATATTGTTCATTACCGAGATCTCGAACAATCGGACCAGCATGAAAGATTGCTTTCCCTTTTAGATCGATAGGTAATGGAATTTTCTCTTCAATAAGTCTTCTATGAGCAACATCTCTACAAGTTACTAGTGTGCCAGTTAAATAAATAATATCTCCAATTCTAATATCCTTTAAATCTTCATCTTTAATTGGAGTTGTTAATACTTTTTTACTCATAGTGTTACCCCCTCATGTGTATCAATTACATAATTCAAATCTCTATCAAAGGTAATTTTCCCTCTTCTATGAGACCAGCATCCCGTATTGACAGCCACTCCAATAGTAGAAGGATGTCTGGCAGTATTCACAACATTAACACCCATAACAGACTTAGACCCTTTTAACCCTTGAGGTCCAAGGCCAATTGCATTAATCCCATCTTCAAGAAGTTGTTCCATTTTTGCGGCATTTTCATTTTCATTTCGACTTCCAACAGGTCTCATTAAAGCTAACTTTGAGTTTAATGCCGCTGTTTCTACTGAAGTTCCAACTCCAACTCCAACTAGAAGCGGTGGACAAGCATTAAGTCCATAGCTTGTCATACGATCTAGAACAAACTTTACAACCCCTTCGTAACCTTCACCAGGCATTAGGACTGTTGCTACACCAGGTAATGTACATCCTCCACCAGCCATATAAGTATAAATTTCCACTTTATCACTATCTTCTTCGATTTCCCAAAAGATACTCGGCGTCCCGTTTCCAATGTTTTTTCCAGTATTGTATTCATCAAATGTTTCAACTGAATTGTGGCGCAAAGGAGTTTCTTTAGTGGATTTAAACACACTCTCTCTTAAAATATTATCCAATTGTCCTATTAACGGAAAATTCTCGCCACACTTTACAAAAAATTGGAGAACACCAGTATCTTGACATGAAGGTCTCTTTAACTCAAAAGCTAGTTGTTGGTTTTCAAACATTGTTTTGTAAATAATCTTTGCAAGGTGATTATCTTCTTCTTCACTTAATTCCTTTAATTTTTTTTCTACATCATCAGGTAGTTTGTAGCTAACTAGTGAAACAAATTTTGACATCAAACCAGTCATTTTTTCTTTCTGTTGCTTTTTATCCATAAAAACACTCCTCGTAATTTTCTTTTACTTAATTCGTGTAGAACGGGAAGAAAATAGGTAATAAAATCATACCTGCTATTATTAAAATAATAATTAGTGGTACACCGACCTTTACATAGTCCGTAAATTTATAGCCACCTATGCCATAAACCATTGTGTTTGCCGGCATTCCAATTGGTGTTGCAAGAGCTAAAGAACCACCAATTACTGTTGCCATTAAAACCGCTCTTGGATCTGCGCCCATTGCACTGGCAATAGAAAGACCAATTGGCACTAGTAGAGCTGTCGTAGCAGTATTGGACATAAAATTTGTCATAACAGCAGAGAGCAATAAAATAACAAACAAAAGAATGTATGGCGACGGATTGCTTCCTAAAGTTCCAATGATTGTATCTGCAATTAACGCCCCTGTTCCGGCTGTATCAATGGCTTTTGCCAATGCAAGTGAACCTACAAATAGAAGAATCGTATTCATATCAATTGATTTCATTGCATTTTTTTCAGAAATAACTCCTGTTGCAACTAAAATCATTGCTCCAATCCATGCTGATATATATAATTTCACTCCAATTTGCTTTTCAAATATCATTGCAACAATCGTTAATACAAGAACAATTAAAGCTGTATACTGTTTCCATTTCGGTACATTCGAATAATCAATTTGCTTACTATAAACAGAATCTTTATCAAGATCATTATCTTTTCTATTTGGTAAGAGCTTGTAGCCAAACAAACTAAAATACAAAATTCCGATAATTAACATTGGCAGCCCTACTTTTGCATATTCAAAAAAGCCAAATTCCATATTGATTTCTTGAAGTGCCGACTGTGCAATCATATTACCTGGTGCACCAATTAAACTGAGATTCCCTCCTAAAGCTGCTGCTATAACCAACGGAAGCAACAATCTAGAGCGTGAGAAACCAGATCTAGCAGCAATACCTATAACTACGGGTATAAAAACTGCAGCCGTTCCTGTATTAGAAAGAAATCCGGACATTAAACCTGTAATGACCATAACAGCAATAATTAATTGCTTTTCTGTTTTAGCAAATTTTGTAACAATTCCCCCAACCTTTAGGGCCATTCCAGTATCAAAAAAAGCAGCACCGACAATAAACATCGCCATAAATAGAAGAACATTACTGTCTATAAAACCAGCAAAAGCATCTGCCGGTTCAAGAACCCCTGTTACTGTCAGACCGACTGCAACAATCATTGCTGTAACAGGTATTGGAATTTTCTCCCATGCAAACATAACAATTGCGAAAATTAAAAACAGTAGTGTAATAATTTCTGCACTCATACAACATCCCCTTTCCCTCTTATAAGCTTGAAGACGTCTTCTAAATAAAATATTAGAACTTTGAAAACGCTTACGCTATTCAATTATTTAAGTTGCTTTTATGGTTTCTATTAAGTTTCTATTTTCGAAAACTAAAAGAAGAACTTGCGAAGTATAAAAAAAACCCTTATGAACTTGCTATAACAAATAGCAAAATCCAAGGGTTTTAAAACATATATTCAAAATTTAAAGCAAATTCAGACAAAGGGGAATCTAAAAAAAAACCTAAGTAAATTTTTTAGATTTTTAAATTAAAATTATTTTTTCATTTTTTTCTTTGGATCCTTAATAATAAATTTTCTAGGGATTTACTAATTTCATTAAGTGATTGAAAATCTTCTTCGCTCAGCGTTTTTTCTTCTTTATCTTTTTCTTGGGCTGTCATTTCAGTATCCTGAATTCCTTTTTTATTAGAAATTAATTTATAAAATTCTTTGTCTTCAAGGTATCTTTTCTCTCTTAATTCAGAATTAAGAGTTCTCTCTGAGGAAAGCTGTTTTCTGTATTCTGAAGGAGTTTTACCAAAACTGTTCCGAAATGCTGTATTAAAAGATTTAACATCAGAAAATCCATAAGACAATGCTATATCTGAAATTTTCTCATCAAAATCTGAAAGAGCATAAGTCGCTTCACGTAGTCGAATTCGTGTAAGATATTCATAGTAATTAATACCTAGCTGTTGTTTTACAATTTGAGAAATATAACTTTTATGGTATCCAGATACTAATGAAAGCTCTTCAAGACTGATTTTATTTTTATAATTATTTTCAATATAAGTAATAATTTTATTTACAGCATCTGTTTTTTTCTTATTACTTGCCATCTCCATTGAAGAAATCTTCTTTGGAGAAAAATTTCTTATTAAATTTGCCGCCAGTTGACTAAGAAGGCATTCGAAGTAAATTTTTTCAGAAGGTGCATCCCCTTTTATATATTGAATCATTTCGAAAATTAGTTTCCTTAAACAATTAAAATCCTCATTATATCTCGTCTTTTCATAGGATCTACAGTTAAAATGAAGCAAATGATAATCACTATAATAACTGCTAAAGTATATCGGATTAAGATGTATAACCATAGCGATAGAATTTGACTTTCTTGCAAGAGTAGCATGTCCAACATTTGAGTTGATGAGCATCATATCATCTTCTTCTAAAATATAATTCGATCCATTTATACTTACCTCAATTTCTCCTTGTAGAACTGTGATTAGCTCTAGCTCATTATGCCAGTTATAATGATAGGAACTAATATAATAAACATATTGTTTTATATCGATATCTCTTTTGTTGTTTTTCCAGACATAATTCATAAGTCCCATTCATTAAACAACCTCACTTTAATATTAATCATCAATTCTATAAACTAATAATATTTACTTTATTTTTAATTTTCTATAATTTTATCACTATTAATTTACAAGTAAAAAGATTGTTTACAACAGAAGTCGCTTCATACAAAAAGAGGGGCTATCCAGAAATACTTTCTGAATAGTCCCTTTCACAACATACACCTTATTCTTCAGTTATTACAAATAATGATAGTGTCATAATTTTAGAGAATTGTGCACGTGTTAAATTCCCTTTAGGATTGAATTTTCCATTTTCCCCACCAATTAGTTCTAACTGTTGTAATAGACCAATCGAATCGATTGTTTCTTCACGCATTTGATCTCGATCCACAAAAGTATTATTCGTTCCAACTGCTTCTGGATCTAAACCTTTAGCCACTAATAAATTTGCTGTTACATAAGCCATTTCCTCACGTGTAACTAGTTTATTTGGCTCAAATTTTTCGCCATCAAATATATCAATTAATCCATATTCTTCTAGAATTGCAACTTCCTTTGCACCCCAGAAATTTTGAAGATCTGTATAAGTTGCTGGTCCTTCATAATCTTCATTAACATCTAACCCTGATGCACGGAAGATCATCCCTGCTAATTGTCCGCGAGTTACTTGTCCATTAGGATTAAATGTTGACTCTGTAGTACCGTTTACAATTCCTACTTGATATAGTAGCTGAATATAACTTTCTGCCCAATGTCCCATGCTATCCTTAAAGTAACCGCCCGCCTTTAAATCAAAATCCTCACGATTAATTACCGTAACGATTTCTTGTGCTTCTTCTTTAGTAATCTCATGCCATTGTCCTTCACCATATATTTCAGCTTTAAAGGAATTTCCAGACTTAATAATCTTTACTTGAATAGAATCGCCAAAAACTTCTTTCATCTCTTCATATTCTTCTAAGAATGCCTCTTCACCTTCATAATAAAGGTTTGTACCTTCCTCATACGACTTTTTAATCGCCTCTAATGATACTTTTAAAATAAAACTATTTTTGTTTTTATCAGCTATGATCGTCATTTCATCATCTGTGAAATCTAACTTTGCAATGACCATCAGTTTATAAAGATCCTCAAAAGTATTTACTTGTTGCTGATTTTCACCAGTTGCTGCAAATAACTTTTGATCAGAGAGAATATTGGAAACTCCTACTGTATTTTCTTGTGCTTGTGCATTGAATGTAAATCCTGTTGTTAATAAAGAAACTGTTAACGCTCCTGCGAATATTATTTTTTTCATTATCCATTCCCCTTTCTACCTAAGTGTACTAAAGGATTAGTTCTACTATCAATAACAATTAGTAATTTTATTTAAAAAAAAACAATTATTACCATATATTTTACTAGTAAGTTAGTACTAGTCTTTGAAATACTATACAAGCCCCAATTCCTATAAGTTTGAGTGACATTTTTTAAAAATTATATATTTAAACGATTTTTATTAACAAGTTATGTAGAGTTATTTCTAACTTCATTTTTTTCACAATTTAATTGCTTGCTCTGCTAGTTTTGTTGATAAATTACATATTTTTCTATTCTTGCTCCTAAAACTCCTGTGGTTTATGCTATTTTATTTTCTATGTGTACACCTGCACAATTTAAAATTGCGTCGCTCGGAACGATGCATTGCTGGATTTTGTTGTAATATAAAAAGCACCCTCTGTTTGAACTGCCCCGTAAAAGTTAGACTCTAATCTAATTTTTACGGTGGTTTTTTATCACCACATCATTTCATTCTATTATAAAAAATATAACATTTTTATAAAATTACTCCCATAAAAGAATTTCCATTAAACACCAGCCTTATATTGAGTTTTCCTCGTCTAATAATGAATATACACATTCTTATAAATTAATCAATTTCGGCACCTTTTCACGTGTGTAAGCTCCATTGCCAACGTAACGTTTGGCTATACATTTTACCAGAAGTATAATGATATTGGTTCATTACAAAAACTTTCTAATCATGATTCTCTGTAAACGCTAAAATAGAATCAACAGAATTTGCTCATTTGGTTTGAACACTTTTTCACTATTCAATATACTTCTAGTAAACTAGTATTATTTAGTTTATTGGGAGGCTGTACTAATGGAGGAGAA
>JAEXYZ010000123.1 GCA_023405135.1 Bacillota bacterium
AGCTCAACTACAGTTTGTTTGAATTCTTGATTATATTTTTTTTGACTCATAATACGGACACGACCTTTCATTAGTTCAATTTTAATGACTTAACCAAGTTGTGTCCATACATCTATACTACAATCAAGATTTAGGTGAAGAAGGAAAAGATGACGTTTATGGTGAGGGGCTTATATCAATAAAATAATCAAAAAGGGGTTTGAATTATGAAATTTCCAATTAAGAAAATTGTAAGCATAATATTATGTTTTACCTTATTATTTACTTTTACATTCCAAAGTTCATCATTTGCAAATAGCAATGAAAATGATGAAGTTAAAGTATTAGTTAATAACGATAAAAAACTTCAACTTAAATTAGAGTATGAAGGCATTAAAGGTATTCTAAAGTGGGATAAAGAAACAAATGAATTTTCATTAAATACAAATGAAAAATCTATGAAAACAAATAAAGAAAACAAAGACTATAAGATTCAAATTGACACTTTAACAAACGAAGAAATTATTGCGACATTTACAGATGTTGAAACTAATGAGACATATAATCTTAATACAAATGAAGTTCAAGCAGCTTTTACATTTTTAGCACCACTTGTATTGGTAATTGGCGAAAATTTATTAGCTCATTTAATAGCTGCAGGTCTTGCTTTAACAATAGCAAGTGTGATTTTTGTTCCATATGCAGAGGTTTCAGATAAAATTAGAAATGATAAGTATGATCATTATGCTGCTTATTTAGATACTAGCAAAGGTGTATTTATTGGAAACCCTATTTCACTAGAAGTTGCAACAGAGAGACTTAGAGGAACAAATGTCAAGGAAAATAATGTATGGTCAAAAACATCAGCTTTAGCAAAAAAAGTAGCATTAGAAGCAGGTGGTGGACGCACTCCAGTTATAGATACGGCTCATGGTTCATACCCTAAATTTTTACCCCATTACCACACATGGAACCGTTCAGGTGGACATTCATTTTATTATTATTAATAGATAAAATTGAATAAAGATTATTTTAGAGAGGTGAGATTGTAATTACTTTAGTATTAAATTACAGTCTCTCTTTTTTAAGTTGAGATAAAATGAATGACCAATTTCGTTATTTGGATTAAAATTTTGATTTAATAAAAGTCAATTCAAAATAGGAGATGAAAATTTTATCATGCAATATGGAATAGAAAATCTAAATGTAGAATTAGCTCAAAAAGAATATGAGAAATTAAACATGCCTAATAAATTTGATTTGGAACAAATCGATTATATTTTGAAATCAAAATATGAAGCTGAAGAACTAGATCCTGCTATATTTCCCGAATTAAATAACGATCCATTTTTTGATAGTTCTTTCTTAACAAAATGTTACGTAATCCTAAATCCTATTATTTTAGATAACTTATTTACTCAAGAGGAGAAAAATGAACATACTGAGTATGAAAAAAAGTACGGTAAATTTAATTCTAAAGTTATTCATTCAGATCCAATAAGTAGAATTCATGCTATGAGTAGCGGTAAAGCATTATATATTATTTTCCAAAGTAATGATAACAAGTATATGAGAGATTTTGTTTCATGCCAAGGACCTAGCGAAAAAATGATAAGTGAACTAAGTGTACTTAAGGGAATATCTCTATCTGAATGTACTCCTGATAATATAAATTATAAGGTTTATCTCCTTAACCTTATAAATGCAGGCTACATAAAATTAAATGAAATTTGAATCCAAAAATCTCCCTAGTGAATTTGATGAAGGAAAAATTTAAAAGGAATGTTATGGGGTTTTTAAACTTTTAAGAAGTTCGGCTATTCATTCTAAAGGATTCAATCTCTGTCTCAAATTAGAACATTATTGTTGAATAAAATTTTTTGAGAAACTAACTAATTTACAGATGAGATATAAAGGCTTGATCCTTATTAGTTATTAGTGTTGTTAGATATACCTGGATAGTTTAGTTACTAGCATGTATTTTTTAAATTAATATTACAATTATTATTAGTAGATCTCTATAAAACATCAATATATTAGTTTCGTTAGAGATGATAAGTCTCAAATTAATTGGGGAGTGAATTAATTTTTGACGTGGAAAATAAATTAAGATTCACTCTTAGAAATTATTTTTTAAATTTCTATTTAATTTGCAAAGAGAAATTAGGAAAAGAAAATGTAGGATCAAATTGGGCTGATTATCTAGAATATGGTACAGCTAATCCTAAAATAATAGAAATGCAGTTATTTGAAATTGATAGAAAACTAGCAAAATATCTTATGGATAATTATGAAGGTACTTTAAACTTTGAAAAAGATGTACTCGATAGTATAAATAAAGCTAAATTATTATTGATAGCCAAAGGGGATAAAAATCTAGATTTAAAAGAGTTAAACAAACTCTTAGAAAAATTCTAACCCTCGGAGATAGTCAAAGTTCCCTTTTTATTAAGTGAGCTTTTTTTATACCCAAAAAGTTTTGGGTGAAATTCGCACAACCTAGAAAGATACCAGATTAACTAATTTCACCCAAGCTATTGACAGGATACAACATTATGCGGCCACAGTTCAGTTGCGCATTAAAACGGGTAGTGAGTGCGCGGGTAGCATTTAAACCGATATACCAATCTGCTTCTGATCGAGCAACAGCGGAAGCATATAAGTTTTCATATGCTTTCCCTGGTTTTAAATTTTTGAAGCCATCTTTAATCGCTTTGTCGGTAACAGATGAAATCCATAAACGTTTAATCGGTTTCTTTACTTTTGCTTTTTCAATGATCCAACGGGCAACTAATTCACCCTCACGACCAGCATCCGTTGCAATAATAATATCCGATACGTCGTTGCGTAATAATTGTGATTTTACTGCATTAAATTGTTTGCCGGATTGCTTAATAACCGTTAATTTTAAACGGTCTGGCAGCATCGGCAAATCCTCTAAATTCCACGTTTTATATTTCACATCGTAGCTTTCGGGATCGGCTAATGTAACTAAATGCCCCAAAGCCCAAGTAACAATATATTGATCACCTTCAAGATAACCGTTGCCTTTTTTACTGCATTTTAATACTCTAGCGATATCACGCGCTACAGATGGTTTTTCAGCTAGCACTAAGCTTTTTGCCATGATAAACATCCTTTCTAATTTCCATACGATTATAGCATATGCTCCTTGCAGTTTCAGTTAGGGGGGAATTTATTCATATAGAAAAAAGGTTTTAAAAATTCAATTTGAGTTATTTAAGCTGATTCGGGAATACTTTTTAAAAGAAAATATAAATTAAAAATTTCCATAACCTTCTATTATAAAGGTGAATTATTATGTAAACATCAAAATTATGAACATTTTATTAACCAATTGTAAAGGAATTGTAAATGTTATATTTCAAATTCGTAAAAACATTTACATTGCTGCGTAAATTATAAATAATAGGTGTCGAAACAATCGAAAGGGTGAAAATATAAAAAAATGGATTGGCAGACGATGATTTTCCAGTTCCTGGGCGGTTTAGGTTTATTTTTATTTGCAATTAAGTTTATGGGAGACGGTCTGCAAAAAGCAGCAGGAGATCGGCTTCGAGAAATATTAGATAGATTTACAACAAATCCTTTAATGGGCGTTTTAGTTGGGATTGTTGTTACCGTATTAATTCAGTCTAGTTCAGGGACAACGGTAATTACTGTTGGACTTGTTAGTGCAGGATTTATGACATTGCGTCAGGCAATTGGCGTTATTATGGGTGCCAATATTGGTACGACGGTTACTGCATTTATTATCGGTTTTGATGTCGGGGCTTATTCATACCCAATTATGGCACTTGGTGCTGTCCTTTTATTCTTCTTTAAAAAGAATACAATTCAGAATATCGGACAAATTTTATTCGGTTTTGCAGGTTTATTTATCGGGTTAGAAATGATGGGGGATGGCATGAAGCCCCTGCGAGACTGGGATGCATTTATTGATTTAACAGTTAACTTTAGTGACCATCCTATCTTAGGGGTTATTGCAGGAACATTGTTTACAGTAGTTGTACAATCATCCTCTGCAACAGTAGGTATTTTACAAGGACTATATTCGGAAGGGCTAATTCCTTTAGGTGGAGCTCTACCAGTTCTATTTGGTGACAATATAGGAACAACGATTACAGCTGTACTAGCTTCTTTAGGCGCTTCTATTACAGCTCGTCGTGCAGCGGCTTCACACGTATTATTTAACATCATTGGATCAATTATATTCTTATTGATACTGCCATTATTCACTAATTATGTTGAGTGGATTTCAGGTGTACTAAATCTTGAAGAGAAAATGCAAATTGCTTTTGCTCATGGTACGTTTAATGTAATTAATACAATCATTCAGCTACCGTTCGTAGGTGTTTTAGCATATATTGTGACTAAAATTGTCCCTGGTGAGGACGAATCGATTGAGTATGCACCGAAGCACTTAGACTTATCGCTAATTGAGCAATCCCCATCTATTGCATTGGGACAAGCAAAACAGGAAGTAGTAAGAATGGGTGAATTTGCAGTAAAAGGCCTTCAAGAATCGATGGATTTCTTATTTACTGGTGACAAGAAGCATGTAACAATGACAGTACAATTAGAGGATGCGATTAATAATTTAGATCGAGTAACGACAGATTATTTAGTAGAGCTATCAAAAGAATCACTTTCTGAAACAGATTCTAAATTGCATCACTCGCTATTCCAAAATATTCGTGATATTGAGCGGGTAGGGGATCATTTCGAAAACCTTGTCGAATTAATTCAATCTAAAGAAATGAATCGTGTTAAATTCAGCGAAGAAGCATATGAAGAGCTAAAGGAAATGTACGAATTCGTTTTAGATACAGTAAGCCTATCAGTGCTTGCTTTAGATAAACAAAGCAAAGAATTTGCAAGAGAAGTTATTAGCAAGGAAGATCGAATTGATGAGTTGGAACGTGTATTGCGCAAACGCCATATTTATCGCTTAAATAATGGAGAATGTTCAGGCTCGGCAGGCATTATTTACGCTGATATTATAAGTAACTTAGAGCGTATCGGTGATCATGCAGTAAATATTGCTGAGACAATATTAGAAGAAAATCATCCGTTTGGAGCAATTTAATTAAAGGCTGTGCGAAGATTATTTCTTTGCACAGCTTTTTAATCTTCCGTATAAATAATGTGTTGCTTTTTTTCGTTATTTAAATCAAAATATTTGTAAATTTAGTTTAAGAAAATTACTATATTATGTAAAATAAATGAAAATTTATGTTAAAAAAAGGTGATGGGGATGAGAATTGCGAGTCTTTTAAATGAAGGCAACATTAATATGGATGAGCGCAAACGTATAATGCAGCGCAAAGAAATGAATGATGCCTATAAAAAGAATGCCAGTTACACTCAAAAGAATACTAGCGCAATGCTAGAAATTCTTGAGAATCTAATTACCGGTAAAACAGAAAAAGAACTCTTCGAAAATGATAATGTTACTTTAAATAAAGATTTGGAAAGTGTCCAAGAAGATACAATTGAAAATTATTTATCACCTGTCAAAAATGAGGTTGCCAGTAGCGGAGATGATGGCTTTGCATCATTTTCAGACGATCAATTCGAATTCGTAATCCCTGAACGTTTTATGCAAAGCTTCAATCGAAATTTTGAGCGAGTGGGAGGAGAGCAGTTAGAAAATATAATATTTGAAAGAACTTACAACAAGGCCGTTTCAACATACACTTATCATATGCAACTAGCACAGAACGGATATAACATTGATCAACCACAATATTTTTTAACTGCATAAAAAGGTAAGAAGTAGGGGGCGTCTATAAGGGTTAAGATGTTCCCTTTTTTTCGAGAAAGGTAAGGGTCAAACGGTTGCAATTAATCTGTATCGAAAGCGGACGTCAGGTACAATAATCTGTACCGAAAGCGAAGCGTCAGGTACAAAAATCTGTACCGAAAGCGAAGCGTCAGGTACAAAAATCTGATAGTAAAGCTTTTCTTCACTGTTCCTAAAAATAGTAGCACAAACCATAACTGTGGTTTGTACTACTAATATTAGTGTTTTATATTTCCTCCTAGAGACTTGGCAACCATAATGACAATGAAGGGACATAAGTTAAAATTAATAAAACAATGATTGAAATAATTAAGAACGGCCACAATGCTTTTACAAGTGAGCCAATTGAAACCTTCGTTATAGATGATGCTACAAATAAACCAGATCCAACAGGTGGTGTTAAGATACCAATCGTTAAGTTAATACAAATAATTATACCGAAATGGATCGGATTAATGTCATATGTAGGTAATAATGGCATAAAGATTGGTACTAAAATAACCAATGCTGCAATGCCATCCATAAACATACCTACTATTAATAAGAAGATATTTACTAATAATAAGAAAACAATTGGGCTGTCAGATAATTCTACCATCCATGCAGCAATGTGTTGAGGTACTTGTTCAAAAGATAGCATCCAGCCAAAAATATTAGCCATTGAAATTAAAATCGTAATGACTGAAGTTGTAATTACTGTTGAAGCTAAAATTTTAGGTAATTCCGAAATTTCCAACTCACGATATATAAATAGTCCAACTATTAGTGCAACTACACTAGCAATTGCCGCAGATTCTGTTGCAGTGAATATACCAGATAAAATACCAACAATAATAATCACTGGAACAAGAAGAGCAGGGATTACTTTACCAATAGAGCTAATCATTTCATTAAATGTTGCGCGTTCTTGCTTAGGCCATTGTTGTTTCATTCCTATAAAGGCAATGATAATCATGAAAGATAGGCCAAGTAATATGCCGGGAATAACACCAGCCATGAACATTTCGCCAATTGAAGCACCTGAACTTACCCCGTAAATGATAAACATCATACTTGGAGGTATAATCGGTCCTAATAGTCCAGCGGCAACAGTAATAGCAGTGCTAAATTCTTTAGTGTATCCTGATTTCTCCATTTCAGGCACCATTGTTCTACTCATCATGGCAATTTGTGCTGTAGCCGAGCCAATAATCGCTGCTAACATCATGTTCGCGATAACGTTAACGTACGCTAATCCACCAAGATAATGCCCAAAAAACTTCTTTGCTACATTTACAAGACGTTTTGTAATACCACCTGAGTTCATTAATTCTCCAGCAAGCATGAATAATGGAATTGCCAATAAACCGTAGTTTTCCATACCAGAATATAACCGTTGTGGAACAGTTAATAAAAGGCCGAAATTGTCAGTGGCAAATATATAAATAACTGTTGTTATTCCGAGTACATAGGCGATTGGAACACCTAACAATAAAAGTACTACAAACCCAATTAACGCAATTGTCATTGATAGGACTCCTCCTTTTCGCCATCTGTGAATATTAGGATAATGTTTGCAATTACATGAATTACCGAAAATACAAAACTAATTGGGATACTTAAGTAAAAATATATTTTTGGCATATTCATCGCTGTTGATGTTTGCACCATTATATTTGGCATACTAATCCAATCGATTGCTAAATATAAAATATAAGCAACAAATGCTAATAGAATGACATTACTTAAAGCATTTAAATATTTATTAAATTTCTTCGGCATTAAATCTGTTAAAAGAGTAATAGAAGGAGAAGCGTTTTCCTTTAAAGCCATACTTCCTCCTATAAATGTAATCCAGATTAAACAAAAAATAGCTAATTCATCTGACCAAAACAGGGGAGATATATATCGGAATAACACACCACCTGCCAATGAAATAAGTAATCCTAAGGCTAAAATAATGGCTAATATTTTTTCAATACCGATACAATCTCATTTAATTTATTTATAATTTTCAAAAGATCACCTTCTGTCATTTTGGATAGTAAAACTAATGAGTCTTTTTAAGTGAAAGGGGACTTTTCTACTTATCTATTAGAAGATAAGTGAGAAAGTCCCTTCACAATATATTAATCGACTTACATGATGCTTTTATAGTTATTTACTTTCAGCTGCTTCGATAAATGATTTAATTATATCTGATTTGGCAGAAAACTCAGCGCGGACTTCATCTGAAACTGCTTGGAATTGAGTTTTATCAACTTCTTCTAATACTTCTACACCAGCTGCTTTTAATGTTTCTAAGTTTGAAGCTTCACGCGTAATTGCTTCTTGTACACCCCAATCAACAGCAAAATAGACGATAATCCCGTCAAATTCAGCAATAATCCCGCCAAAGTGTTTACAAAGTTAAAATTTACAATAAAACGCTACAAATTTGATATGATTAAGTATAGAATTTTACTAGTATGGGAGTAGTGTTGTAGATGGCAAAACAGAAATTAGCAAAGACAAATGCAGTTCGTTTATTAGATCAACAAAAAATCGCCTACAACTTAATGGAATATACAATAGAAGATAATCAAGTTGACGGAGTGACTGTTGCTAAGAAAGTGGGGCATCCCGTTTCGCATGTGTTTAAAACATTAATGACTACAGCAGGTGCAGGTAAATTTTTCGTTTTTGTCATTCCAGTTGCAGAGGAATTAAATTTAAAAGCTTGTGCTAAAGTAGCTGGTGAAAAGAAAATAGAAATGTTACATGTAAAGGATTTATTAGCAACAACCGGTTATATTCGTGGAGGATGTTCACCAGTAGGAATGAAAAAATTATTTCCTACTTTTATTGATGAATCTGCTGAAAACCTTGATTATATTGTGGTCAGTGCAGGGAAAATTGGGATGCAAATTCAATTAAGCCCAAGTGATCTAATTCGAGTTACAAAAGGGAAGTTTGCAAGCTTAACGATTTAGCTAATGGCTTCTTAAAAGAGAAAGAAGGCTTTTAAAATGCGTAGAGAGTTAAAGTGGAAATGGCTATTCTTTTTTGTAGGAATCGCTATTATGTCACTGGGCATTTCCATGGTAATCGAAGGGAAAGGGTTAGGAGTAAGCCCTTGGGATGTACTGCATATTGGGTTATATAAACAATTAGGTTTATCAATTGGCTCTTGGACAATATTTACTGGTCTATTTATCGTTGCAGCAGCATCTATTTATTTAAAACAATGTCCCAAAATAGCAACGTGGCTAAATATGTTACTTTGTGGCATATTCGTTGATGGGTTTAACTGGTTATTACCAGATACAGATATTTTATTTTTTGAAGTGCTCTATTTCATTTTAGGCATAGTCGTTCTATGTGTTGGCTGTGCTATGTATATAGCTCCTAATTTAGGAGCAGGACCACGTGATACACTGATGATTTTAATTGTGGAGAAATTCGGAGGTTCAATCCGTCGAGCACGTTTTATTATGGAGACATTTGCAGCTGTTTTAGGCTGGCTTCTAGGAGGACCTGTAGGAGCTGGAACAATTATTATTGCAATGTTTACAGGTTCAATCATTCAATTAGCTTTACCAGTTTTTCAAAATTTACTTGAGAAGAAAATTTCAGAACCAGAAAATAAGACAATTATTTCGAAACCACAAACTAAAATACTCGCAAAAGAATAATCCCTTTTGCGAGTGTTTTTAATTTATTATGCAGTTTTTACAAATTTTTTCCTGAACGCAACAATAGCACAAACAACAATTAAAATAATTTGTCCAGTTAATGTTTCCATAGTAGGGTAGAAGCCAATAGAGCTCAAAACAGGGAGCTTGTGCATAACTGTTGTTGGGAGTGCATTCGTTAATTGTAAAGTATGAACACTTGTCCCAATAATTTTAAAGGCTAAAACGTAAATGAAAATCGTCGCAACGAAGAAAAATTTGTGTATTGGAATTTGTAATGACATTTTAAACAATATATAACCAACAAGGATTAAAATGAATACAGCAACAACAATACCTAAAGCAAAATCAAAGGTTGGCATATTTGGTGCAACTCCAACATAAAAAATAATCGTTTCCGCACCTTCTCGGAAGACAGATAAAAAGCTAATTGCTGCCATTGCAAAAATAGATTGCTTAGAAATTGCATTTCCCATTTGTTTTGCTAAATAAGCATTCCAAGATTTAACCGTCGACTTATTATGAAGCCAAATTCCAACCCCAATCATCATGACAGCTGCAATTAAGCCAACATAGCCTTCAAGCATTTCCCGACTTGTATTAACAGATAATGAATTAAACACAACAGATAATAAAACAGCAGCAACAATTGATAGTACAATACCCGCTATTGCCCCAATTACTACCCATTTTGCCATATGTGATTGATTTGATTTTTTTAAGAATGAAACGAGAATGGTAATGATTAACAGCGCTTCAAGTCCTTCCCGAAGTAGAATCAATGCTGAATCCCAGAAGCTATAGCTTGAATCATCCTGTAACAGCGAAATTTCTGTTTTAAATTGTGCCAACTGCTCTGTAACTTTTTCCATGTTTGGACTACTTTTCATTAATTCGCTAACTAGAATGGGCATCTGACTTTCAATTTCAGTATACAAACTTCCATTCCGTGTTGACACTTCCATTTCTACCATAGGCCACACAGTAATAAATTCTTTTAACTGATTGCTTGCTTCTGTATATTTTTCATCTTGTATGAAAGATTGGGCTTCTTCAATATAGTCGATTAAAGATTGTAGCGAGTATTCGCCTTCAGCAACCTCCACATCTTTTCCTGCGATAAATTGTTCAATCGTTTCCTTTAAGGCTTCATATTGTGTAGTAACGACTGCTATATCAGGATTGTCCTGAGCAAGAGTAATTCGGATAAAAGACATTTGTGTTTCAATTTGACCATACATTCCGATACTTTGATCACGAACAGGCTGCTCGTAAAGATTCCATTTCTTATCAAATTCATTGTACTTTTCATTGATTATTTTAAAATCACCAGTTGCTAATGCTTCTTCAAACATTTCCATGACAGGAGTAAATTTCATTTTAAAGTCGTTTCGTTGAGCAGCTTCATCAATCGGATTTTGTACATTTTCTAATGTCTTGAGCGCTTTTGATAAGTTCGTTAATGCAGTTACTCGTTCTTCTGAAGATTTAGCATTTTGAACATCCTTTAAAGCATTATCTATTGCTGACTTTTCTTTTTCCTCGGAAATCGTGACATTTGCCCAATTTGCTGCAAATTCTTCAATAGCCTTTGTTGCCTCTGCCTCGTTACCTTGCTTTGTGTTAATGAGTGCATCTGTTATTGAAATATAATATTCACTATAAGATGTCTCCGCATGAGTAGGGGGGACGAACAATAAAAAACATAAAATTATGCTACAAAGTTGAAAAAAGAGCTTCACCTATATAACTCCCTTTAGTTACACCAGGAAAGCAAGCAAAAATCGCGCTACCACGGTGAGTAATGTATTCATTTAATCGATCTAGTCTTCCTAAACTATTTTGAATGTCGATAAAGGCTTGAGGATCTTTTTGGAACGAAATAAATAATAGCCCAGCATCATAAGCACCTGTTGAGTCGACAATCCCAGATGAATAAGAGAAGGAACGTCTTAAAATAGCACGGTTTGCTTTTTTAGCCAAGGAAACATGAGAGTCATCTGGAATAAGCAACTTGCCATTTACATCTGTTGCTGTAATGTCAACTTCATCAAATTCATTTTTCATGCCTATCGGAGCACCGCTAGCACGATGGCGTCCAAACGTTTCCTCTTGATCCTTTAAAGAAGTGCGATCCCAAGTTTCTAAATGCATCTGAATCTTTCGGAAAATTAAATATGTACCGTTTGTCATCCATCCCTTTGATTCACCGTTACCAATCCAAACTGTTTGATTAAATTCAGCAGGTGTTGAAGGGTTAGCAGTACCATCCTTGAAAGAAAATAGGTTTCGAGGAGTTCCGCCATCTATAGGGATAGAATTAAATCCAGCTTGAGACCATTTCAATGTCACTTTACCAGATGCAGCCCGGATTAAATTCCGAACTGCATGAAAGGCAACTTGGGGATCATCGGCACAAGCCTGAATACAAATATCTCCACCACATTTTGCATCATCAAGCTGGTCTTTCGGGAAGTGAGGTAAATCCTTTAATTCGGCCGGCTTCTTACCTGCAAGTCCGAAAGATACATTGTTAAATAGAGATGGTCCTACTCCAAAGGTTAAAGTGAGGTTTGACGCATCTAAACCCATTGCCTCTCCCGTATCGACAGTTGGTACGTATGCATTTGTTGTAGAATCCGCAATTGGTTCACCATTTGTTAAACGAACTGCAAGGGGAGTCCACATTTGAAAAAGTTTTTGTAATTCTTCCTTTGATTTAACCGATGTGTCTAATGCAGCAAAGTAAATATGCTTTTGTACAGGTGTTGTAATGCCTGATTGGTACTTACCGTAAAATGCAATTTTATTTTTCGAAGTCGTACTGTCATCGATATGCATAAAGTCGTATCCAAGAGCTTTTGCAACACCGCCAAATCCTGATGCTCCGATTGCTATGCCAGCAGCAGTCATTCCAGTGACTTTTAACATTTCACGTCTTGTAATTTTTTTTTCAGACATTGTTACCACACCCTTACTCTAAAATAATTCCCATTTGGCTAAGTGGTTCTCCTAGTTGGTTCACCGCAGTAGATAATTCTTTTGTGTTTTCTTCTGTTAGTTCTTCATATGATGCATAGTTACCATCAGTAGATTCATATTTTGCGAGTAAATCGTTAACAGCTGCAAATTTTTCATCTAATGTTGTAGCAAGTGTTGGGTCTTTTGCTTCTATCTTATTTCGTAAAATTTCAAAGATTTTTTCGGCGCCTTCAATATTTGCTTTAAAGTCATAAAGGTCAGTGTGAGAATAAATTTCTTCTTCTCCGGTAATTTTTGAAGTAGATACTTCATTTAATAAGTCAACAGCACCTGTAATCATTAGTTCTGGGCTCACTTCAACTGTTTGAACAAGTGCATATAATTCTTTTACATCTGCAAGAAGTTGATCAGCTATCGCATCATATCCCTCTGTTGTGTTTTCCACCCATAATGCATATTCAAGCTTATGATAACCTGTCCATTCTTCCTCACCTTTGCCTTCTTCTTGAATATCAGCTAAACGTCCATCGATGCGCGGATCTAAGTCACCAAAGCTTTCTGCAATCGGTTCTGAACGTTCAAAGTACATACGGGCTAGAGGATATATTGCTTTTGCTTCTTCAATATTGCCAGCTTTAAATGCATTAACGAATTTTTCTGTTTCGATTAAAAATGAATCCATTTGTTCAGAGGCGAAAGATTTATATGCATCTAGTTCAGGTTGTAGGGTATTGGCACCTGATGTTGTATCAGCTTGTTCTGTAGCGGGAGCTTCTGTAGTGTCAGCAGTTTTAGTTGTTGCTTCATCAGAAGAACATGCTGACATTAAAATGCCACTTGCAACAAATATTGCAGTTAATGATTTATATTTCATATTTCAGTTCCTTCTTTCTTTAATATCATTTTGACGATAATGATAATCCTTCTCAATTAAAAATACAATACTATTCCTGAAACATTGCAAAATATTACTAAACATATCCTAATAATGTTATGAAAGAGTAATTTCTTTTTGATGTTTTGCGCGAAGTAATCCAAAGTTTGGAGGATTCTTTTGTAGTAGTTATGCTAAAATGGACATAGATTTTTTGAAAGGGAGCTGTTGATGGTATGGCTAAAATTTTAGATACATTTTTAAACGAAAACTTACAAGCATTGAGAGATCAAGGTCTTTACAATGAAATTGATGCAGTAGAAGGCGCAAATGGGCCAATTATTCAAGTTAACGGTAAGAAATTAATTAACCTATCATCAAACAACTATTTAGGTTTAGCAACAAATGAAGAATTGAAACAAGTTGCTAAGGAAGCAATAGATAAATATGGTGTGGGAGCAGGGGCAGTTCGTACAATTAATGGAACACTTGACCTTCATGTGAAATTAGAAGAAAAGCTAGCTGAATTTAAAGGCACTGAAGCTGCGATTTCTTATCAATCAGGCTTTAACTGTAATATGGCTGCTATTTCAGCAGTAATGGATAAAAACGATGCAATTTTGTCTGATCAATTAAACCATGCTTCCATTATTGATGGCTGTCGTTTATCAAAAGCAAAAATTATCGCGTACAATCACTCAGATATGGAAGATCTTCGCGCAAAAGCAAAAGAAGCAAAAGAATCGGGTTTGTACAATAAAATCATGGTCATTACTGATGGCGTTTTCTCAATGGATGGTGACATTGCAAAGCTACCAGAAATTGTGAAAATTGCAAAAGAGTTCGATTTAATTACTTATGTGGATGATGCTCATGGTTCAGGTGTGACAGGTAAAGGGAAAGGAACTGTAAAACATTTTGGACTTGAAAAAGAAATCGATTTCCAAATTGGTACGCTTTCAAAGGCGATTGGGGTAGTAGGAGGATATGTAGCTGGTAAGAAAAACTTAATCGATTGGTTAAAAGTTCGCTCTCGTCCGTTTTTATTCTCAACAGCAGTCACTCCTGGCGATGTTGCCGCAATTACACATGCTGTTCAACTGATCATTGATTCAACTGAATTACACGATAAGCTTTGGGAAAATGGAGACTACTTAAAAGCAGGCTTGAAAAAACTTGGATTTAACATCGGTGCGTCAGAAACACCGATAACGCCATGTATTATTGGAGATGAAAAATTAACACAACAATTTTCTAAACGCCTAGTAGAAGAAGGGGTTTATGCAAAAGCAATCGTATTTCCAACAGTACCAAAAGGAACTGGGCGTGTTCGCAATATGCCAACTGCTGCGCATACAAAAGAAATGCTAGATGAAGCTCTGGCAATCTACGAAAAAGTCGGCCGCGAACTAGGTGTAATTTAATCTTTAATGTACCAGGTACGCAAATAATTTCGAATTTTTTGAATTGTTTGCGTGCCTGGTACCTTTTTTAGGCTGTTAACATAAAAATAAGTTAACAAACCTATGGAAGGATGAAAGATTGAACGGAACAGTGACGCACTTTTTCGGGCAGGCGATGACAGGGCAAGGTATGAAACATGTATATAAAGAATTAATGAATACGGAAGCAGATAAAGTTTATCTTCTAAAAGGTGCGCATGGTTTTAAAATTTCGAAACTTTTTAATGAGCTAACAACCCACTACAGTACACAAGGGGCAGATGTTGAAATCTTTCTAGACCCTCTATTTGAAAATACAATCGAAGCTCTATTCGTAAAAGAACCATACAACATTCTATACCTGCAAGGGACTAATCCATCTGTTGAACCAATATTATTAGGGCTAAGGGATAAAGTCATTTCATTGTATGATTGCGTGGATGAACAGAAGCTTTTATTACACAGTGAGCAACTTGCTAAAATTCATGAAATGAAAACAATATACTATGAAAATTGCTTTGCTTCATTAGCTAACGCGATAAAAATTCATGATGACTGGGAAGTTGAAACGAGAAGATATATGAACTGGAAAGGGCTAGATGACCAATTTGATGAACTGAAGAGCACACTCCTTGGGAATACGAAACAAGAAAAAGCTGCTAAATTGACTCATCGCTTACTTGGAACATTAACACCAAAAGGAGCCCGTGATACAGTTCAAAGCATTACTCAAAATCTTGAAAGAAGGCTATTTATTAAGGGGTATCCTGGCACTGGCAAGTCATCAATGATGAAAAAACTTGCCGAGGAGGCAACATCAAGAGGTTATGATGTGCAAATGGTTTGGTGTGGTCTTGATTCAAATTCGGTTGATATGGTTATTATCCCAGAGCTGAAATTTTGCATTTTTGATAGCACTGAACCCCATGTTTACTTCCCGGATGAAGCACGACTAGGTGATGAAATATATGACATCGCTCAACATTGTCATCCAACAGAGGTTGAAGAAAGAAATATAGAAAAGATTGTTGCAAACTATAAAGCCGCCATTAAAGATGCAACAATGAATGCAAACCTATATGCAATAGAAGAAAGAAAAGTTCGTGAAATTATTGATCAATCAATCTATGACGAACAATTTGAAAAGCGGGTAAAGATGCTGTTTAAGTAAGAAAGTATCAGCCCCTTTTCTAATTTAATGGGATCGTTCAGAAAGTAAAACTTCTGGATGACCCATTTTTATTGTTACTACTGCACTTCACAGTATTAAAAATATCTTATATTTAGGTAGCAATTTTTATATTTTAAGTTAAAATTGAAAATAGTGAATTTTTTTAATTTGCAAGTAATAGTTTGTCAGTATTTATTGACAATTATCAAATTTCAATGTAATTTGATAAAATATAGATGTTTAGTTGGTATTAACTTTCTAAAATACTGACCGGTGAGGAGAAGTACATGTTAGAGTTTCAAAATATTACGAAAATCTATGAATCTAAAAAGAAGCAAGTAGTCGGTGTAGATAATGTCTCTCTAACGATTAACAAAGGAGATATTTTTGGAATCGTTGGTTATTCAGGTGCAGGGAAGAGCTCGTTGCTCCGATGTGTAAATTTACTTGAAAGACCGACAAGTGGAAAAGTTCTAGTTGATGGCGTTGATTTAACGCAGCTTTCAAGTAGTGAACTACGTATTGCTCGTTTAAAAATCGGCATGATTTTCCAGCATTTTTATCTTATTAGTCAAAAGACTGTAGGCGAAAATATAGCCTTTGCATTAAGAGCAGCAAAAACCCCATCGAACAGAATAAATCAACGTGTTGACGAACTACTTGAAATGGTTGGTTTAACGGATAAGCGAGACGTTTATCCTGGACAGCTTAGTGGTGGTCAAAAACAGCGTGTAGGAATCGCAAGAGCATTAGCAAACAATCCTTCGATTTTACTTTGTGATGAGGCAACATCTGCACTTGATCCGAAAACAACACTTTCCATCTTGAAATTATTAAAAGAAATTAATGAAAAGCTAGGAATTACAATTGTACTCATTACTCACGAAATGGATGTTGTAAAAGAAATTTGTAATCGAATGGCGATTATGCAAGACGGACGTGTCATTGAAACTGGTGAAGTTTATGATATATTCGCAGAGCCAAAAGAACAGTTAACGCAAGAGTTTATTAAAAGTGTCGTATCTTTTGATATTCCAAATGAAATTTTAAAGGATGTAAAAGGGCAAATTATTAAAATTTTATTTAAAGGTGAAGTTGCTGGAGAAGGCGTTATTTCTGATACAATGCAACGCTTTAACGTAAAAGGAAACTTTTTACACGGTACGATTGAATACATACAAGAACGTCCACTTGGTATTTTTATTATGGAATTACAAGGTGAAGCTGCTGCTGTAAATGAAGCAAAAAGTTATATGGAACAGCGTGGCGCGATAGTGGAGGTGGTCTAAATGTTTGATTTTCCGTATTTTATCAGTATGCTACCGGATTTTTGGAAGGCCTTTAAAGAAACTATCATTATGATCAGCATTTCCGTTTCTATGTCATTAGTTATTGGATTGCCATTAGGGGTTTTATTATTCGTATCTGATAAGGGCATGTTTTGGGAAAATAAAGTAATACAAAATGTATTCGGTTTTGCTGTAAATCTAGTTCGTTCAATTCCGTACATCATTTTATTAGTTGCTTTATTCCCATTAACAAAATTAATCGTCGGTTCAACAATTGGTCCTGTTGCAGCAAGTGTTTCTCTTTCTGTTGCAGCAATACCGTATTTTGCTAGATTAGTGGAATCATCGATGAGAGAAATTGATAAAGGTGTTGTTGAAGCTACAATTGCTGTAGGTGCTACACCATGGATGATTATTAAAGATGTTCTTATTCCAGAAGCAAGATCAAGTATTATTCGAGGGGTCACACTAACGGTTATTAGTTTAGTCGCTTATTCTGCAATGGCAGGATTAGTTGGTGGTGGTGGTATCGGGGATTTAGCGATACGATTCGGCTATTACCGTTATGACAATACAATTATGATCGCAACAGTAGCCATTTTAATTATTTTAGTGCAATTAATTCAATTATCTGGAGAACTTGTTGCAAAATCAATCGATAAGAGATAGAAGGAGAGTAAAAAATGAAAAAGTATTTATTAACATTCCTTACACTTGCTTTAGCTATCGTATTAGCGGCATGTGGTGGTAAGGATGAAGCTACTACCACAGATGAAGGTAATGACAAAGCATCTGATACTACAGAACAAAGCAAAGAAATTAAATTAGGGGCTACTGCAGGTCCTTACAGTGATATGTTAACAAAAGCGATCATTCCCCAATTAGAAGAAAAAGGTTATAAAGTGGAATTAGTTGAGTTTGGCGACTATATTCAACCAAACATCGCTTTAGACAATGGGGATATTGATGCAAACTTGTTCCAACATACAATTTATTTAGAGACTTTTGAGCAACAAAATAATATGGATTTAGAGCCATTAATTATCGTTCCAACTGCTCCAATGGGCTTCTTCTCAGAGAAATTTAAAGCTGTGGAAGAAATTGCTGATGGTGCAACAGTTGCACTTCCAAATGACCCATCAAACGCAGCACGTGCTCTTTCATCTTTACAAGAACAAGGTTTAATTGAACTTGATGCAAACGTAGATCCATTAACTGCATCAGAAAAAGATGTAGTGAAAAACGACAAAAATTTAGTTTTCCAACCTGTTGAAGCTGCTTCATTACCACGTCAAATTCAAAGTGTTGATATTGCAGCAGTACCAGGTAACTTCGCTTTAGCAGCTGGTTTAAATCTAATGGACGCTATGTTTTTAGAAAACATGCCAGACCAATATCGTAACGTTGTTGCAGTTAAAGCAGAAAATAAAGACAGCCAACTTGCAAAAGATTTAATCGAAATCGTAGAATCAGCTAAATTCGAAGAAGTAATTGATGCTGAATTCCAAGGCTTCGGTAAACCGGAATGGATGGCAAATCGTAAATAGTTGAGTTTTGTGAAAAAAGCTTGAGGTGTTTGATGCTTGATTATAGCGATCGCCTTGAGCTTTTTTATGTAAAGCATCTATATTTGAGTACCAGGTACCTAAACAATTCAGAATATTCAGAGTTACAAAGTGTCAACAAATTTGTACTGGTAGTGTCAAAACTTCTATGAAAAACTGAAAAGCACTTACAATCAAGCTAGAAAATACACTTCGAACGAGGTGATAATCGCTTTTGACAAACAGTCGGAAAAGGTTACTACTCAGTTTTAAGGGCGAAGGAAGGTGGGGAACAATGAAAAGAGTCATGGATACGCAATGTCCGTTTTGCTCGGTTCAATGTAAAATGCAAATTATCGAAAAAGAAGAACAGGGCAAGAAAACATATACAGTACGGCCGAAACAAAACCTCGCTTCGGAAGGAAGGCTTTGTATTAAAGGCATGAATGCATATCAACATGCATTAAGTAAGGAAAGAATCACGGAGCCAATGATGAAGAAAAATGAGGAATTCATCAAGGTATCATGGGAAGAAGCCTTTCGTTATATTACTAAAAAAATTACTTCATTACAGCAAACATACAGTAAGGATACAATTGGGGTTTATGGAGGAGGATCATTAACAAATGAGACCGCCTATCTGCTTGGGAAATTTGCACGAGTAGCCCTTCAAACAAAGTATATCGATTATAATGGACGCTTTTGCATGTCAGCGGCAGCAACAGCAGCTAATAAAGCATTCGGGATTGATCGCGGCTTAACAAATCCTCTATCTGAAGTTCGGCAGTCGGAATGTATAATTTTAGCTGGAACGAATATCGCCGAGTGTCAACCGACATTAATGCCTTACTTTAGAGATGCAAAAGATAATGGTGCCTATATCATTGTCATAGATCCGCGCGTAACTCCAACGGCACAACTAGCTGATTTGCATTTGAAGGTGAAGCTTGGTATGGATGTGGCTTTGGCTAATGCTATGTTAAAGGTATTGATTGAAGAAGCGTATATTGAAGAAGCATTCTTAATGATGCGAACGACAGGGTTCACTGAGGTTAAGCAGCATATAGAAGCCCTTCATCTTGAAGAATTAGCTGAAATGACAGGGGTACCAATTGCAGATATTCAGGAAGCGGCTAGAAGATTCGGGAAAGCAGCTTCAGGCATGATTATGACAGCTAGAGGTGTGGAACAACAAACAGATGGCTATATGGCTGTTCGTAATTTTATTAATATGTTATTAGTTACAGGTAAAATCGGTAAACCTGGCAGTGGCTACGGAGCAATTACAGGACAAGCAAATGGTCAAGGAGGCCGTGAACATGGTCAAAAGGCAGATCAGCTTCCAGGCTACCGCTCCATAGAAAATAAAGAAGATCGCACGTATATTGCGGAAGTTTGGGATGTTAATGAAGAAGATATTCCAGCTAAAGGTGTATCTACATATGAAATGATGGGTAAAGTGTATGAACAGGAAATACGCGGTCTGTTTTTAATGGGCTCAAATCCAATTGTTTCAAATCCAAATGCAAACTTCGTTGAGGAAGGAATTCGCAAGCTTGATTTCTTTGTTGTAGCAGATATGTTTATGTCTGAAACAGCACTGCTCGCCGATGTTGTTTTACCAACAGCAGCTTATTTAGAAAACGAAGGGACGTTCACGAACTTAGAGGGTCGTGTGCTGCTTAGAGAGGCTGCTCGTCCAGTTCCAGGGAATGCCAAGCAAGATTGGGAAGTGCTTTCTGGTGTTGCAACAGCACTTGGTAAGGGCTATTATTTTTCTTATGAAAATGTGGAAGATATCTTTAATGAACTTCGAATAGCCAGTCGTGGTGGGGTTGCAGATTATTTCGGCATTACTTATGATCGTCTAAGAAAAGAAGAAGGAGTCTATTGGCCGTGTCCATCTGAAAACCATCCTGGGGAAAAAAGACTTTTTGACAGCAGTTTTGCTCATCCGAATGGGAAAGCTGAACTTATTCCAGTAGAGAGCTATTATCCAAAGGAAAAAGCAACCGACTCGTACCCTCTTATTCTTACGACAGGGCGTGTTCTTGGACATTATTTAACAGGTGTTCAAACAAGAAGAAGTTCAACACTTATAGCTCGTCAAAGCGAGTCCTTTATTGAAATTCATCCAAAAACAGCTAAAAAGTTTTGCATAAACGATGATGAATTAGTAAAAGTGAAGTCAAAGCGCGGAGAAGTCATTATACGCAGCAAAGTAACGCCTACGATTCGGGAGGATACAGTCTTTATTCCGATGCATTGGTCAGGTATTCAGTCAGTAAATAAGTTAACAAATGACGAGCTTGATCCTACTTGTAAAATGCCAGGATTTAAAGTTTGTGCCGTTACGATTGAGCCTTTATTAACTTAAAGGATAGCGTCGATTTAGGGTTGGCCGTTGGTGTTATTGAATATAAGGTTCTAGGGTCGTCAACTGCTAAGTATTTGGCAATTTACGACCCATTGCTTTTATAAAATCGGAAGTTTTCTTATAAAGTCCGTAGTAGAGAGGGATATTTATACTTAAACGGAGAAATCCAATTGCCATATGTCCTGCAATTTATAGTCATAGAGTAAAAAACGGATTCCCCCGAAAAAGGAGGAATCCTACAAGAGTTTATCTGCTTATCGATACTGGTTCACTTTTAAATAAGCCCAGTTTTTCTATACGTTTAACTGCTTCTTTCAATCGCTCTTCACTAACGAGAAGCCCAACTCGAATATAGCCTTCACCGTAATCTCCAAAGCCTTTTCCTGCTGCTACCGCAACATCTGCTTTATCAAGTAAAAGGTCGGCAAATTGTACGCTTGTGTATCCATCAGGAACAGGGAGCCAAGCAAAAAATGAACCTTTCGGAGCCTTCACATCCCAGCCAATTCGTTTCGCTTCTTGTACTAGCGCGTTTCGTCTACTTTCGTAAATTGCAACTTGTTCATCTACACAATCTTGCTCACCATTTAATGCTGCTACTGCTGCATGTTGTACAGCAGGGAAGAGACTGCAAAATAGATGATCTTGAATTAAATTAATCGCAGCAATTATATCCGCATTTCCAACCGCGAAGCCAACTCGCCATCCAGCCATATTGTAAGTTTTAGATAATGTATAAAACTCTACGCCAACTTCCTTTGCACCATCTGCTTGAAGGAAGCTTACAGGACGTTGACCATCAAAACCGATTGCACCGTAAGCGAAATCATGTACAACCGTAACGTCATTTTCCTTTGCAAATTCTACCGTTTTATTGAAGAAATCAAGATTTGCAGTACCACCAGTTGGGTTGTTAGGATAATTTAGATACATTAATTTAGCACGTTGTTTTACTTCATCTGATAATGCCGCGTAATCCGGCAAATATTCATTATCTTCAATAAGAGGCATCGTGTCAAAGTGAACATCCCCAAGGACAACTCCTGATAAATAATCAGGGTAACCTGGGTCAGGTAGTAACATGTAATCACCAGGATTTAAAATGGCCATTGGAAGCTCGACTAAGCCAATTTTTGCACCACCTAATATTGCGACTTCCGTATTCGGATCAATATCCACGTTGTATTCCCGCTTATAGAAGTTTGCTGCTGCTTCTTTTAATTCTTGGATTCCACGAAATGGCGAATATCTATGTGATTGTGGGTCTGTTGCTACTTGTTGAAGGGCGCTTACAATATGAGCGGGTGTTGGTCTGTCGGGATTCCCTTGACCTAAATTAATGACATCACGACCTTCTGCAACTGCATCGCTCACTTTCTGTACGAGCGCAGCAAAAAATTGAGTAGGGAGTTTTTGAAGTTTATTTGAAAATTCCATATGACATTCCTCTTTTTTGAAATTAATTATATAGGTTTACTAAACATTAAATCAATACTGGATAACACTATATCCCTTATTAATTCAGAATATAATTGCAATTTCATTAATAGTACCATAGCTAGGGAAATCCTTGTATAGCAATATTTTAGGAACGTCAATATAAACAGTATGTACTTAGAGGTTCCAAGATGAAAAAACATAAATATCTTGATACTTTTGAAAATACAAATAAAGTTATTAACCGTGGGAACTAAATTAATCAATATTTTAAATAAATATGTTATAAGGAAAAATTTAATAGACACTATTAAATTTAGGCAAGAATAAGCCGGATTTATTAGAGCTTTTTTTATTATGAATACCTTATTGTAAACATTAACTTTTTAAGAATTAGTTCTGTTTTTCATATTCTGCCAATATAGATAAAGTTGAAAACGTTGATATATGGAATCTTCATTTATTTTTTGTTATGGTTTACTTAGTTGTTAGATTAGTAGGAATAGTATAAAAATATCTAGGAGGTAGTTGGCATGAAAATCGGATGTATACAATTAAATGTAGGATTTGGTAAGGTCGAGGAAAATTTTGAGCGTGCAGAAAAATTCATTCGTGAGGCGGCAAGTCGCGGTGCGGAAATCGTTGTGTTGCCTGAAATGTGGAATACAGGCTATGCGTTAGAAAAATTAAGTGAGCTTGCTGATTCAAATGGTGAACGTACGAAAGCATTTTTACAAGGGTTAGCGACGGAACTAGGCATACATATTGTAGGTGGCTCAGTAGCAACGGAGCGTGATGGCAAGTTCTATAATACGATGTATGTCTATAATCGTGACGGGGATCTTGTAAGTGAGTATAGTAAAGTACATTTATTTAGATTAATGAATGAAGAGAAATTTTTGGAAGCAGGCAATGATTTGAATCGCTTTGCGCTAGGGGACATTGAGGCTGGCGGTGTAATTTGCTATGACATTCGCTTCCCAGAATGGCTTCGTGCACACGCATTAGCTGGTGCAAATGTTTTATTCGTATCAGCACAATGGCCAACTCCTCGTATCGATCATTGGAAAACGTTATTGCAAGCCCGCGCCATTGAAAATCAATGCTTCGTTATTGCAGTAAATCGTATCTCTCGTAAAGTAGAAAACTTCAACGGGCAGTCGATGATTATTGAACCATGGGGCGAAGTATTATGGACAGGTGCAGAAGACGAAGAACTAGCGATTATTGATGTGGATTTCTCAAAAGTAGAGGAAGTGCGTAGTAGAATCCCAGTTTACGATGATCGCCGTCCTGGGCTTTATGCTGGGGTTGTGGAGGAGTAATCCTCTAGAAAGTTGTTTTAAACCTCAACAAGTTTTACAAAATATTAATAATTTTGAATGAAATAAATTAAATATTTCACATAGACTAAATCAAGACCTCCTGGAGCTATGATGAACTGAACCTTATTTGTTAGATAAATCTAAGAAATAAGGTTTAGTTTTGGGCCCTGGGGGGTTTTCTATTGGGTTTGAAAAATTAAAAGTACGTAATGGAAAATACAACTACCAAAAGTTAGATTTTTAACTTATTAAATTAAGTTGGCAGTGGGAAATATAAAAAACTCGTCAAAAATTAAACGAATTTTAAATAGTAATATAATTTGTCTAACATAAAACAATTATTCGATAAGGGGTTGTTTGAGCCGGGATGCTTCTTGTGGAAGGTCCGTAGATAACAATTAGATTTCGGTTTCCTGGATATCTTGAAAAGAGTTGCCCATTTGTTAATACTATTTTAGTAGTTGGAGACAGGTTTAATTGTAATTGTCCATCACTGCTTACCAATTGATTATTAAAATAATTAACTTTTACATTTTGACTGGCGGTTTCTTTTACTATAACAAGCGCTTGGTATTGTGGTGGGTATATAAGAGGAACCGGTGCATCTCCGTCATAATATCCTGTCAAATGATCTCCTACTTTTATCAATGCATGGTCAACAAAGTAAGTTGAGGGTGAAACCACGAAATTGACAATTGCCCCCGATTCATTTTCTACAGTAAATAATTTATAACAGCTTTCTCTAACATTTTGCCCCGCAAAGAAATCACTAATCATAGTAACAGTTCCTTGAAATGAATAAAAATTTGTCATACTATACCTCCAATGTTTACTAGTCGAGGGAATGCAACCTTTAGATTTAGTGAGGTGCAGGAACAGGAGGGCGTAATATTACTATATATGTTGTAAATGGCATAGTAAGTCCACAATGTGCCGTTCCATCTATATTCAGTTGCTCCCCATTTTTATACGAGTTTGATAAAACAAGAATTATGAGTTTACATTCTTTTAAGTAAGATTCTCAACATTATATGTTGAAAAAAGCAAAATGTTTGCAACAGAAATCGAGTGGAGCAAATGGCGTAAACAACTTCAAATATAATGATGAATGACCCAGACCTTGTGACAGATGACGAAACTAAATTTTAGGGTTTACAACTTTGCAAAGAAAATCTTCTTGATTTGAAGTGATATGGATAAAGGTTCAGACGATAGCAGATGCTGATGGTGCAGCAGGCAATCTTGATGTATTTGTGAAAAAACGTACAAAGGAAGCAGAGGTATATTACAGTAAGGAAGTCTTTGGAGAGGAATCTTTAAAACGGCATAAAGAACAATATGAATAAGTGAAACTTTTATTACAGTAAATTAACTTTTTTATCCATTTATACTATATAATCATTAACATAAAAACCATTTTATAGAAAATGTTTTAGGGGATGGGGAAATGATTAAAAAACTAGTGGAAATAGTAAAAGGCTTTTTGAGTAATGAAGTAAATGGATCTATTAGGAGAGCACCGTTATCAACTTATAAAGACCAAACGGGAAACGGTTTGTTGTCTACGTTTTGGAACAAAGGGAATTACGGGGAATTTTCATCATATAAATATTTATCAAATTTACCAGGCTATCATCGAGTATTATTTAATATTTATCTCCCTAAAGGCAATGACAAAACGACTGAAATTGATTTAGTATACATACATGAGAACGGAATTTTTGTTATTGAGTCAAAAAATTATAGTGGTTGGATTTTTGGGGATGAAAAATATCAAAAATGGACCCAAACGTTACCGAACGGCCAAAAGTATCAATTTTATAATCCGATTAATCAAAATATAGGACATGTTGAAGCGTTGCAAACTTTGCTTCCATCCATTCCAAAAGAAATCTATAAATCCTTAATTGTTTTCAGCGAACGTTGTACACTTAAGAAAATAAATTTTGAGGCAGCCAATACATTTGTAATTAACCGTTATGATTTAAAAAAATTAATGTTAAAACAGGTTGAAAACACACCGATCGTTTTGGAAAAGGAGCGCATAGATAAAATTTATTATTTCCTTGCGCAATATTCTAAAGTAGATAGTGCTGTAAAGAAACAACATATAGAGAATATTAAAGGTGCTAAACAATAGGGAGAGGAAGAGTGAAATGAATAAAGAGGCTTTAATAATTGTTGATATGAGTAATGATTTTGTTGCGGATGATGGAAGTTTAACAGCTGGTAAAGCAGCACAGGAAATTGTTCCATATATTATCGAAACAGCAAATGAGTTTTTAAATAACGATCAAATTGTTGTTGTAGCGATGGATGCTCATCAGGAAAATGATCCTCATTTCGATTTGTGGCCTGCACATAATGTAATTGGTACAAAAGGACAACAGTTATATGGAGATTTATCGGTTTGGTTTAAAGAGAATGAAGCAAATCCGAATGTCATTATGCAACCGAAAACAAATTATAATGCGTTTTTTAAAACGAATTTAGCAGAAAAATTAAGAGCGCTCAATGTAGAAAAAGTTCATGTAGTCGGCGTATGCACAGATATTTGCGACTTCCTAACAGTTGCTGGGGCGGATGCAGAAGGATTTAAAACAGCAATTCATAAAAAAGGCGTAGCAACATTTACAAACCTAGGTGAAACTTTCATTGAGCATATGAGAACATGTTTTTTTACGGAAATTATTTGATCGGATAGGGGTGCCTTTAGGGATATGAGGGCATCCTTTTTTCATACCTGCGTGTACGGAGCGTATTCTGATTTCAAAAGAAGTTTCGAGTCAGACGAGTCAACAATGAGGAGGATTTAAAATGAAAGAAAAAGTATTTTATATAATCGGTGCAATTTAATCAAATAAATTTCAAAACGAAGATGAATTTGTCGATGCTTCTTTGAATGGGTGGAACCAATTGATGTAGCCTTTGGTGGTGAAGTAGGAGCAGAAGATATTATCGATTCATATTTTCTTCTCGAGCCAGAACACCAAGTGATGATAGAGAAATACTTGTTGAAATTGAGCTGGTTTATGGAAGTGGAGAGAGGAAATAATGTTAGTAATTATCTTCAACACGTATCAATTATTACAATCTTATACAAATTTGTAATAATTGATTTATAATATTAAGTAATATTATTTTAAAACTTACGAATGAATGGAAGTGAGTGTTTTGACCTTTATTGCACACATTAGGAAAAGCGATGGAGAACATCAATTGCTTGCAGATCATCTAAAAGAAGTACAAAGAATTTCAGAAAAAATTGGCGAAAAGCTAAATATCCCTCATATAACAGGACTTGCAGGAATGTTACATGATATGGGGAAGTATAGCGATGAATTTCAACTATATTTAAGAGAAGCTTACAACAACCCAGATAATCCACCGAAAAGAGGAAGTGTAAATCATTCTACTGCTGGTGGTAAGTTTTTGATGGAAAACTATCATTTTTCTTTTAACTCAAAATCAAAGATTACGCCAATTTTGATTGAGTGTGTTTCAAATGCAATATACTCACATCATGGACAACTATTAGATATGGTTGATTCGGAAGGTAAATCACCATTTATGGATAGGCTAACCTCTTCAAATAAAGTTCCATTTAATGTTATTTACCAACGGTTTTTTGATGAAGTAATCGATAAATTTTCATTTGAAAAGTATATTGAACAGGCCGAAAAGGAATTTCAAAACTTATTTAATAAAGTATTTTCTTTAACAGAGAACGACTCTGAAATAATGAAAATCCTTAATAAAACTTTTTCCTTTCTCACAAAAATCATATTTAGTGCTTTAATCGATGCTGACAGAAGAAATTCTAGAGAGTTTGATGAACAGTCATCCAATTTTGAATATGATACAGAAACGTTATTTCAGCAGTTTGAAATTAATTTATTAAATAGTTTAAATGAAAAGCAAAAGAAAGCTGCGGATAATGAAATTACAAAGTTAAGGCAAAGAATGTCAGAAAGTTGTTTTGAAAAAGCTTCATTACCTACTGGAATTTATACACTATCTATCCCTACTGGGGGAGGCAAAACATTAGCTAGTCTGAGATTCGCTTTAAAACATGCCCAAATCCATAATAAACAAAGAATTATATACAGTATTCCATTCACAACTATTATTGAGCAAAATGCTGAAGAGGTAAGAAAAGATTTAAGAGCTGAACAATATGTATTAGAACATCATAGTAATGTTGTTTCAGAAGTGTATGAGAATGAAATAAACGGAATGTCTTTTAATGAGTTGCAAAAATTGAAAAATTTAAAAAATGCAAAAGATAATTGGGATGCTCCTATTGTCTTCACAACGATGGTTCAATTTTTAAATACTTTTTTTGATGGCGCATCACGTAACACACGAAGACTTCATAATTTAGCAAACTCAGTCATCATCTTTGATGAAGTGCAAACAATACCAGTTCATTGTATTTCACTCTTTAATGAGTCGATTAATTTTTTAAAACAGTTTTGTAACACTACTGTTATTCTTTGTACTGCTACACAGCCTGCTTTGGAGTATGTAGAGAAAAAAATTTCTGTTGATGGAGAGTTAATTGATAACCTTCCAACGATTACTAAAGCCTTCAAGCGAACAGAAATAGTCCCTTTATTAAAAAAAGAAGGGTGGAAAACAGAAGAGCTAGCTGATTTTGTGAAGAGACAAGTAAATCAAAGCGGGAATACACTAGTTATTTTAAATACAAAAAAGGTGGTTAAGGAATTATTTGATTCTTTAAATAATGAAGGGATTAAAGTTTATCATCTTAGTACCTCAATGTGTTCCGATCATCGGAAGGTTATTTTAGAAGAAATTCGTGATCAGTTATCGCGTGGAGAGAAAATAATTTGTTTAAGTACTCAATTAATTGAAGCAGGTGTGGATGTTAGTTTTAATTGTGTAATCCGTTCTTTAGCAGGGCTTGATTCAATTGCCCAGGCTGCAGGACGTTGCAACCGCCATGGTGAGGTTGATATGAGAAAGGTTTACGTTATTAATCATGCTGAAGAAAAGCTAAGCAAGTTGAGGGCAATTGAAGAAGGGAAAAGATGTACGGAACTAATCGTTAATGATTTATTTAATAATCCAAATTTATTTGAAGGAGAACTACTGTCGTCTGTTTCAATGGATCATTATTTTAAAATGTATTATCAAAGATTTGAAACAGAGATTGATTATCCGATAAGGGAATTAAATACGAATATTTATGAAATTCTTTTAGGTGCAAATAATCAATTTAAAAATGCACTTCCAAATAAAAACGTACTTTTTATGTATTCTAGCTTTAAAACAGCAGCAGATTATTTTGAGGTCATTGAAGGGAACACGTATTCAATTCTAGTTCCGTATGAAGAGGGGAAAGAACTAATTAATATTTTAACAGGTCTAGAAGAAATAAAAGATTTTACGACCTTCTTTAAAAAAGCTCAGCAATTCAGTGTCAATGTATTTAAATACGAATTCGACGCTCTAATAAAGAATCGATTAATTGAAATCGTAGACTTTGGTTTTACTAAAATTTATATCGCAATTGAAAATGCGTATGATCCACAGTATGGATTAAGCGTTAGTGGGGAAGCGAAGTTAGAGGAAAATATTTTTTAGAATAGACAGTAGCTCTTTATCGAATTAGATATAGAGCTACAAAGTCTAATACTATTATATATATTTCAATCCACGCTCTATATAAGCGACTAAGAAATAATAGCATAATTCGATTTATAAGTAAAAGTTATTAAATTTTTTCATATATAATAGAATTAAGAAAAAACATTGACTGTTAAGTAATGGTAATATATAGTGAAATTGGGAACTGAAAATTGGATATTTTTCACTAAATTGATAGTTTGCTAGGGCTACTACCTAATTCAAAAAGGAGTATTCTTATATGTCAAAATATCGCAGAACATATACAGTTGATTTTAAGGTACAAATGCTGAATCTTTTTATGCAAGGGGAAACGCGAGCAAACATTTGTCGAGAATATGATTTAAGGCCGTCAACACTAAATAATTGGATTAGTAATTTTCGGAATTTTGGATCTTATTCTATCCTGGATAATCAAAATCAAGATAAAATTGTCAATTATTTGAGAAGAGAAATTGTAAGATTGCATGAGGAAGTTAATATTTTAAATCAAGCGGCCCTTATTTTAAGCCCAAAATAGATAATTTTAAGTAGTACCTAATAGCTGTTGCTTTAGTATTATATCCAATTTACACATTGAGAGGAGGTGAATGCGATGACAAAGATTAGAAACCAAATTGAATTTGAGGTATTCGGTAACTATGCATTATTTACTGACCCACTGTCGAAATTAGGCGGGGAGAAGTTAACAACCCAAATCCCTTCATATCAAGCTCTAAAGGGAATAGTTGAATCCATTTACTGGAAGCCTAGTATTATTTGGTATATCGATGAACTTCGAGTTATAAATCCGATTCGTATGGAGTCAAAAGGGGTACGTCCTATTGAGATGTCCGGAGGAAACACGCTAGCGTATTATAGCTATCTGCGAGATGTACGCTATCAAGTAAAGGCCCATTTTGAATTTAATAAAAACCGATTGGATTTAAGCGCGGACTTTAACGAACATAAGCATCACAACATCGCCAAACGTTGTGTAAAAGCTGGGGGGCGAAGAGATGTCTTTTTAGGAGCAAGAGAATGTCAGGCCTATGTAGAACCCTGTGTATTTGGTGACGGTAAAGGATTCTATGATGAAATCGATGAAATGCATTTTGGGACAATGGTACATGGTATTAATTATCCGGATGAAACGGGAAAGGATATCCTCGAAACTAGACTATGGCATCCAACTATGGAAAAAGGAATTGTCAAATTTATTCGCCCAGAAGAGTGCAAAGTAGTAAGACCTTTACACAAAATGTCACCAAAGTCATTTGTTTTAGGAGAATCTATGCAAAGTGTTGATGATCTAAACGAAGAAATGGAAGGAGGGACGAAATGAGTTATTTGAGAGCGTTATATGAAACCTACAAAAATAGCGAAAAAGAAGTGGGTGAAATTACTACCAAAGGAACAAAGGATAAAAATATAGTTGAATATATGTTGCTTCCGATTTCTCATACTACACAAACAGCTCATATTGAAGTAACAGTAAATATTGATGGAACATTAAAAAAGGCAGAAGTCATCAATAAAGCAAGTACGATTTTACCATTCACAGAAGAATCTGGAAGTAGATCAGGGAAAAATTACGTACCACACGTATTGCATGACAAGCTAATGTATGTTGCAGGAGATTATGTTGACTATACGAATGATGCTGAAAAAGCAGAAGCCTTTAAAAAATATATAATTCAATTGCAGGAATGGTGTGATTCAGCATTTGGTCATGAACATATAAAGGCAATATATAAGTATATAAAAAAGGGACATCTTATTAAAGATTTAGTAGACCAAAAAATTCTATATTTAGATGATGATGGCATTTTACTACCAAAATGGAAAGGGAAGGCTGAAGATAAACCTGAAATTTTCTCAGTAGTGGCAGGTGATCAGGAAAGCGCCTTTGTTCGTTTCAACATACATGTTCCGGGAGAAATTACAGACCCTGTCTGGAGAAATAAAGACATTATAAACTCGTATATTGACTTTTATAATACGAAGCTAAAAGAGAACGATATTTGTTATATAACTGGCAAGGAAGCTCCAATTATAAAACGTCATCCAAATAAGTTACGTAACTCTGGTGATAAGGCAAAATTAATTTCTTCTAATGATAGTACAGGGTATACATTTCGTGGGCGGTTTAAAGACAGTTTTGAGGCAGCAAATATAAGTTATGATGTCTCACAAAAGGCACATAATGCATTGAAATGGCTTATTGAACGTCAGGGGAAAACAATAGATGGACGAGTCTTCTTAATTTGGGGTACTAAATATACGGATATTCCAAATGCTACAGAGGAGTTATCAGAAGAGAGTGTCAATAGATTTACAAATCTTTTAATGAGATTACGCGATGAGAATGATTCTTACAACGATACAAAAGAAGTTTTAGCAAGACAATACGGACAAAGTCTACAAGGTAAAAATAAGTCATTTAATTTAATCGAAAACGATAAGGAAAAAATATACGTTCTAACCATTGATGCTGCAACTCCTGGTAGATTAGCAGTTTTATATTATAGAGACTTTCAAGTTGAGGATTATTTAGATAGGCTAAAGGGTTGGCATAAAACAGTGAGTTGGCGTCAAACGTATAAGAAGGAAAATCAATGGATTGAGTATTATGGTTCTCCGTCGTTTTACACCATCGCTCATGCTGCTTATGGTCCTCGTCCAAATGATAAAGTAGTAAAAGGTGTAATGGAACGATTATTACCTTGTGTACTTGATGGTCGCAAAGTACCAATTGATATAGTAAAGAGTGCAATTGTACGTGCTTCAAATCCGCAATTTTATGATAGTACCTGGGGATGGGAGCAAGTGCTTTCTGTGGCGTGCTCGTTAGTAAAAAAACATTATGAGAAGGAGGAGTATAAAGTGGCACTTGATAAAGACATTGTAGATCGCGATTATTTGTTTGGTCGACTTCTTGCAGTTGCGGATGTACTTGAACGTTCTGCATTAGGAAAAGATGAAAATCGTGCAACAAATGCATTACGTTATATGAATGTTTTTCAAAGCAATCCATTACGAACATGGAATACTATTTCAAAAAATCTTCAGCCATATATGATGAGGCTTAATAGTAATAATTCTATACGACGATATTCAGACTTATTTGATGAGATTCATTCAAAATTTCAAATAGAAGAATTTAACAATAAACCTTTAACTGGAAAATATCTACTAGGTTATTACAGTCAAAGACAAGATTTATATAAGAAAAATGATAAAAAAGAAGAAGGAGAGGTAATAGAATGACTACTTTAGACCACAAAATTGATTTTGCAGTAATATTCTCAGTACACAATGCTAATCCAAATGGTGATCCATTAAATGGCAACCGCCCTCGTCAAAACTACGATGGCTATGGAGAGGTTTCTGATGTTTGTTTAAAAAGAAAAATTCGTAACCGTCTGCAAGATATGGGTGAGAAAATTTTTGTTCAATCGGATGATCGTGTAAACGATGGATTTAAAAGTTTAAATGATCGTGCAGATTCTGTTCCTGAATTGAAAAAAATAAAATCTGATAAAAAAGGAAATGCAGATGAATTTGCTAAAATTGCTTGTGAAAATTGGTTTGATGTAAGAGCTTTTGGACAAGTATTTGCATTCAAGGGAGACTCTCTATCCGTAGGTGTTCGTGGTCCAGTCTCTTTACATCCAGCAATAAGTTTACAACCAGTTGATATTACAAGCATTCAAATTACAAAAAGTGTGAACTCCGTAACCGGTGATAAAAAAGGCTCTGACACGATGGGGATGAAACATCGTGTAGATTTTGGAGTGTATAAATTTGTAGGGAGCATCAATACTCAATTAGCAGAAAAAACGGGCTTTACAAACGAAGATGCTGAGAAATTTAAAGAGGCTTTAATTACGCTATTTGAAAATGATGCGTCCTCTGCACGACCTGAAGGATCACTTGAAGTACACAAAGTATATTGGTGGGAGCACAATTCAAAACTTGGTCAATACTCATCAGCTAAAGTTCATCGTACTCTTCAAGTGGAAATGCCAGAAGATGCCAAAGAATTTAAGGATGTTACAATATTTTTAAGTGAACTAGAAGGATTAAAAGTTTATGAATTTGACGGAAAATAATGAATCCGATTATTTAATGTTGTCGGGGATTCAACACTTTCAATTTTGTCAAAGACAATGGGCTTTAATTCATATTGAACAACAATGGGAAGAAAATGTAAAAACCATTGAAGGACAATATGTTCATAAAAAGGCAGATCAACCATTTCTGCGTGAAAAGAGAGGTAATAAATTAATTGTACGAGGAATGCCGATTCGTTCTCACGAATTAAGAACTACCGGCATTTGTGATGTTGTTGAGTTTGTCCAAAATAATGATGGTATTCAATTACAAGGAGAGATGGGTAAATTTAGTCCAATCCTTATAGAATACAAACGCGGTAAGCCAAAAAAAGGGCAAGAAGATGTTATGCAACTTGTTGCACAAGTGATGTGTTTAGAAGAAATGTTAGTATGTGAGATTGACGTAGCTTATATCTACTATCATGAGATTAAACATCGTATAGAAGTAGAGATAACGGAATCCATGCGTGAAGATGTAAGGAAAGTTTTCAAAATGATGCATAACTATTTTAATAGGCACTATACACCAAAGGTAAGGAAAGGTAAGCACTGCGATAGTTGTTCTTTACGAAATTTATGTTTACCAGAATTAGAAAAAACAATAACAGTACGTCGGTATATGGAGAGGTATTTATAATGAAAAAACTACTAAATACTTTATTTGTCACTACACCGGACATTTACCTATCATTAAAAGGTGAAAATGTAGTTGTTTCAAAAGATGAGGAACAACTTGGTAGGTTGCCTTTACATAACTTAGAGGCTATTTGCACCTTTGGATATGCAGGTGCTAGCCCAGCCTTGATGTATGCTTGTGCAGAAAAAAACATTTCTCTTACTTTCTTATCAAGGTCTGGTAAATTTCTTGCTAGAGTAATTGGTGAATCTAAGGGAAATGTTGTGTTAAGAAAAACGCAGTATCGAATGTCTGATAACCATGTTGAAAGTGTAAAAATAGCAAGAAACTTTATTTTTGCCAAAGTTTCAAATCAGAAATGGATATTGGAACGAATGACAAGGGACTATCCAATGCGTATAGATGTACCAGCTTTTAAACAAGTGTCAGGTGAATTGTCGAAGTTATTAAAACAAATCATTGAGACAAGTGATTTAGAGCAACTAAGGGGGGTTGAAGGACAAGCCGCAAACAGTTACTTTAAATGCTTTAATCAAATGATACTTCAACAAAAAGATCATTTTTATTTTAAAACGAGAAACCGTCGTCCTCCAACAGATAATGTTAATGCATTGCTTTCATTAAGCTATACATTGCTCGCAAATGATATTGCTTCTGCAGTAGAAAATGTCGGACTAGATGCTTATGTCGGTTTTTTACACCGTGATCGACCAGGTAGAGCTTCATTAGCTTTAGATTTATTAGAAGAACTTCGTGGAGTAGTAGCAGATCGTTTTGTGTTAAAAGTTATTAATAAAAAAATCGTAAATGATCAAGATTTTGTCCGTAAAGAGAGTGGAGCAGTCTTACTAACAGAAGATGGTCGGAAAAAATTTATTAAAGCATGGCAAGATAGGAAACAGGAAGAGTTAAAACATCCATTTCTAAATGAAAAGATAAATTGGGGTTTAGTTCCACATGCACAGGCAATGTTATTTGCTAGATTTTTACGTGGTGATCTAGAAGAATATCCGCCATTTTTATGGAAATAAATTTGTATATAGTAAAAAATGAAACGGGTGAATTGCTTATGCTTGTTCTAGTAACCTATGATGTTATGACAAAGACTTCGGCTGGGCAAAAACGATTACGAAAAGTTGCTAAAGAATGTGAAAATTATGGAATTAGAGTTCAAAATTCAGTATTTGAATGTATTGTAGATGCTACCCAATTAAAACAACTTAAACTTAAATTAAATGAAATTATAAATGATGAAGAAGATAGTTTACGTTTTTATCAGTTGGGTAACAATTATAAATCGAAAGTAGAACATTTTGGGGCTAAAATTACATTTAATGTAGAAGATCCATTAATATTTTAGAGATTAAATTTAAGGTGCGAAAGGTAAGCGAACATTCCTTTCTAGAGGGATTCGCACCAAATTTATTAAATTTTAAGTGTTATTTTTAATATGGATTCAGGTTAAAGAGACTATAATTTTTATTATTTTGATGAGAATCAGCTATATTTTGTATATTAATGCTGTTTTTCGCTGTCACTCCCAGCATTGGGAGTGTGGATTGAAATTAAACTCAGATACCGGATTGATTGGGTCGCCGGAGTCACTCCCAGCATTGGGAGTGTGGATTGAAATCATAACTGCTTGTGCTGATTGTATTTGCGATGCAACGTCACTCCCAGCATTGGGAGTGTGGATTGAAATATTAAATTTGTTGCTATTGAGTAAGACCATTCCGGTCACTCCCAGCATTGGGAGTGTGGATTGAAATGGTACTAGGGAGTTATCTAAATCTAAGTTATATTGTCACTCCCAGCATTGGGAGTGTGGATTGAAATATAATCGCTTGATAATTTTTGTTCATGGTTTGATAGTCACTCCCAGCATTGGGAGTGTGGATTGAAATAAGTAAAACAAATTTCGGTTGTAATTCGATATATCGTCACTCCCAGCATTGGGAGTGTGGATTGAAATTTCGCAATATACGTGTGAGCCATTTTCATCTTCTGTCACTCCCAGCATTGGGAGTGTGGATTGAAATAAGAGGTAATGGACGAGGGAAAACCCGACTTAATTGTCACTCCCAGCATTGGGAGTGTGGATTGAAATCTTGATAAGCGTTCAGCTCATCTTGAACAATACCGTCACTCCCAGCATTGGGAGTGTGGATTGAAATGCAATAGGATTTACGGTATATAAAGTAATTAGGGTCACTCCCAGCATTGGGAGTGTGGATTGAAATATTTCTTCCAATTTATCGTAAAACCTAAACATTGTCACTCCCAGCATTGGGAGTGTGGATTGAAATTTCATGTTTTTTTACCAATACCTATTCACCTGCCTGTCACTCCCAGCATTGGGAGTGTGGATTGAAATTTTCCATTGAATCCCATGGCTAACAGTGTGAATCCGTCACTCCCAGCATTGGGAGTGTGGATTGAAATTCTTGATCTTTAACTAAATCAGAACTACCGATAAGTCACTCCCAGCATTGGGAGTGTGGATTGAAATACAGATACATATCCAAAAGAATTATTCCAATTCTCGTCACTCCCAGCATTGGGAGTGTGGATTGAAATCATATACTTTATTTAATTCAATTCGCTCTTTTAATGTCACTCCCAGCATTGGGAGTGTGGATTGAAATATATAAAAATAATAGAAAGGAGCAAAATCTGAATGTCACTCCCAGCATTGGGAGTGTGGATTGAAATCGTAAATGACAACACCAATAAACATAAAACCGAACGTCACTCCCAGCATTGGGAGTGTGGATTGAAATGCCAGAAGTGGCGAACCAGATGTGCACATGGATCGTCACTCCCAGCATTGGGAGTGTGGATTGAAATAAGACTTTCATATTCTTCCGCTAGTTGTTGTTGGTCACTCCCAGCATTGGGAGTGTGGATTGAAATAATTGATACTTAACCGCCATTTCTTTGATAACTGTCGTCACTCCCAGCATTGGGAGTGTGGATTGAAATATTTACGATAATCGGCATATATTTGTGATTATCAGTCACTTGTATTTCGCAAGTAAAAATTGAGCCATTTATTAATTAAAAACTGAGCCACTTAAACCTGACTATTTTCCAACCATTCCTTTGTGTCTAATATTCGATAAGATGGTCCTACCATGTCTACCATATAT
>JAEXYZ010000040.1 GCA_023405135.1 Bacillota bacterium
CCGAGTAGTTTGTCAAAGGCTCTTTTCACTTTGACAAGCTACTTGGGATGTGGAACACTCCATGAATGGTTGTTGCGCAGAACAAAAACTTAATTTTTTTGTGTCCAAAATCTTGACGTAGATCCACCCTTTTCATTAATCAATTGTTCTAATAAACCTTCAAACTTAATTATTCTCTTATTTTGATAGCCTAAGTAACGATTAAAATAATCTCGATCTAGTAATGTATCTCTCATCACTTCTTTTACCAGTTCCCTTTGTCAAAATCCTCATTATCAATTTCCTTTATGTATACGGAAATCCATAATACCGTATTTTCAACAGGGTCGGTCTCAATATAAATCCCTTTAGGACTAGAATATACTTCTTCAAAATCATCGTATTCGAAGCTTGGCTCTATTTCCAAAACCTCATCAATAGTCATACCAATATAAATTACATCAAATAACTTTCCAGTATAGTTCTTCAATGCAGTAATTTTGAATAATTTCCCATTGAATAAATTGAACCATAAGTAAACCTCATCTTTAATTTCATATCTCACTAAAGATTTCCCTAACAGAGTATCAGCATCATTGAGATTATTAATAATGTCATAAAATTCGCTGATATGACTGTAAAGTTTTAATCCACCCATTTCCTCCCATGGAACAATAGGGGCATCCAATAACACCATAGTTAATTACCTCCTGTGAATATTATTATTGCTGTTTCTTTTCCATCTGTTTTATATGTACTTATTGAGAACTGCATTAACCTTACCCTTACCAACCACCTCATCCACATTACTTTTCTTAACAACATCATCTACATCAGTTGGCGCAGGGCAAAATAAATCCTTTTCGATTTCTTCTTCCCGTTTCTTCATAAATGAAATGAAATTCGTCGACACTGTTGCTCCGTTGATGCCGAAATTGTATTGAGGGAAAGCATTTGTTTCTCATAAACAATTAAGTGCTTTCAAAATTTCATTTCTGTAATATCAATTCACACTTTTTCATTATCTTAGAATAAAAATAAAAACTCCTTGATGGAGTTTTATTTTTAAACGAAACATTTTTTTGTCAGTCTATCTCCAATTTTTTCACTTCTTCAAACCATAATTTTTTCCCATCGTGATGAATTTTAAATTTGTTTAATCTTCATATTACATTTGTCTTCTTCAGCCACTGCTAATGCTGTTTCAAATACTTCAAAGAACGTCTTGCCTGAAGTTGTTGCAAAATAATTTGCTAGATTTGTTACCCTTGGACTGATATGGTCTCCCCATGGAGGAGTTAAAGATAAATCTTCAATATCCCATACAACTAATTCAGCAGGAAGTTTTGTAAGTTCTTGTTCTATTTCCTTTAAGTTATCTTTTACAGTAGCTACATCCTTCCAGCTTAATTCGTTATGATATAATTCATCCATCAATAAAGGATATTTTGTTCCCCAACCATCCTTTTCTAGATGATGTGAGATGGTAGAAAAAAATGAATGGACAAAATCACTATGTCCTAATTCATAATAAAAGCAATCAACTAATAATCCTACAGACATTTTCGTTCACCTCATTAATCCATTTTAAATATAATTTCTACTTCAACTTCTGCCTTTTCATTAATCCTATTTCTTACATCTCTTAATACATCTCTTGAAATTTCTTGTCCTCTTACATCAATTATAACAGTTTGTGCTGTATTTTCAGGCAAATCATGGATTCGTTTATTAATTTGTTTTGTAACATTACTTATTAAATTGCTCCTACCAGAAGATGTACTAATTTTATAATTTTTAACTTCTATACTATGTCCATTATTGTAAAAGTCAGGTCTTGAGCTGTTTTTACTACCATGACTTACCTCTTTCCCATCCTTAAATGATACTTGATCACGATATCCAGGATAATCTTTTCCTACATCTTTTTCAGACTGTCTCCATGATGGCCGTTTTTTACCAGTTACACTGCTCACATCATTAGTTTTTTCACTTTTCTTAACGACATCGTCTACATTACTGTCTATAACATTATCAATCAATTTAGCTCCTTTGAAAACTTTTCCTATTGGTATAAAAGAAGCAGCAGCAATTCCTTTATCTAGTAATGATGCGTCCCCATCGGCGAGGGTATTAAGATCATCTAAAATGAGGAAGTCCAATGCTTCTTTCCCTAAATCGAGGGCGCCATTTCCGACATCTTTTAGGAACCCAAGGACACCTTCATCCTCGTCTTTCACTCCTCCACATCTGTTGGCGCAGGGCAAGATAGCTCCTTTGTGATTTCTTTCTCTTGTTGTTTCATAAATGAAACAAAATTCGTCGATACTGTTGCTCCTTGGATACCGAAATTATATTGAGGGAATTGACTATTTAATTGAAAGCTTGATAGTTGATACGGATTTGCCCCGCTAATCATACCTGGTGCTAGCAGTGGATTCATGCCAGTTACGCTGTCCAGAGGCTGGGTTCGTGCGGCAAGTTGAATCATAAGCGGATTTAAGCTTGCAAATGCCTTCCACTGCTCGGCTGGGAAGTTCACATCTGTCACACCTTCAGTCATCATCGATTCAATGTTTGTAATCCATGTTTGCATTAGTAAAAGGTCGCTTTGAATCGTCGCTAAAGCCATTGTTTGCGTTAAATCAAAGGTATTTAATTGTTCTACAGTTTGATCACGATGGGATTTCGCGTTAAGTACCTCAGCTTGCACTTCACTATCATCTAAATTTGGTAAACTCACAATATCGGAAACTTGATTCATAATTTGGTTCGTTTCATTTGTCAGCTCTTCCGTTACTTGTTTCGCATTGTTTAAGCCTTGCTCAACTTCACCTTCTAAAGCTTCTTGACGGATGAAGCCGGATGAATCAGGTTCAAGTGTTGAAAGGGCGGATGACATTTCTTGAAGTACAGTTGTAAAACTAGCCTTAAAGGTGTTGAAAAATTCGAGAAAGGGTAAGTGGCAGTTTTCGTAATATCCACGTAACGCTTCCCCGCCCTGCCCTTTAAGTGATTCTTCTAAGTTTGTGAGGCCTTTTATGGTAATTTCAATCTGTTTCATTTCAGTTTCGAGTCGAGTTAATCGATTTACATTTCGTTCGAGCCCTTGTTGAAACGTATTTACATCTAATACCTTCATTGCATCACCTTCTAAATTATTAAACTATGGAAAAGACGGAGAACGTAATCCCCCTGATACCCCAACACTCATTTCCACATACACAACTCCAGGGTGGTTGCGTTTGAACTCCACGAAAACAGGGCTACTTTGAACGAGTTCATTCTTTTGTATATACCCTAGTAGCTCCCAATATTTCACTTGGGATTGTTCATCAAACTGATCCATGATTCGAGTCATGATCAGTCGATTTACTGAAAAATAACTTCTAAAGCGGATTTCTTCTGAATCAGGCATTGCCGAAAAGTCGTTTTCTTCAATTGGACGGAAAATTTCTGCTGTCATCACAGATGCGGTTGGCTCACTGATGATTGAAAAAAATAACTGATCTGTTACATGAAATCCATATTTCTCTAAAGTTTGATCCAAGTCAGCGAAAGCGAGTTCAATTTCTTCTGGTAAAAAGTTATAGTACTTTGATGCCACATTTCTGTACGTAATCTGATGGTTTTCTATGATCATTGGACACCGCTCCGTTCTTTCAATGGGACATATAAATCAATCATGTATTCACCATAAACTTCGAGTAACATACAAACAAACGAATCTTCGGTTGGTATATTTTTTCCTTTCGCATACGCTTGTATTTTTTTATACGCCGCATTAAAATCAACTTCTTCATGGGCTTGACGTAATAAAAGGGAACGACCTAAGCGAAATTTCTTTAAATAAGCGAAGTCTGTTATATTTTCTTCAAATTCTACTTCTTCATTGATTGGTAAATAATAAGTGAAAATCCCTTCATTTCCTCGTTTTGAATCTGCTTCAAAGGAGAAAAACACCGGTCCATTTTTATAAATTTCATGATTGAAAGTAAAATCTTCCATCACCTTGATTCCTTCAAGCCAATTTCCTTTTACATCTCTAGTTCGGAACGTAATTAAATGATCAAATTGTAATGAGCGTATTTCCATTTCCTTCACCCTAACCCCGTTTATTTTTTACGATATTCATTTTGTTCTCTCCATACCGCTTCATCACTTTTTCATGCCCTCTATCCGAAGTAGACGAGCTTGCATAAAGGATTCCGCGTTCATCAAAATTAAAGCTTTTAAATCGGAACTTACAATACAGCATCACTAGCTGCTCAGGTAACACGAAGATCATTGTGTAAAAAATAGCAAGCGGTAAAAAAACAAACATGAATGTATCAAATAAGTCAGAAGTACCCATTTTCATGACATATTGGATTAAGAACACCAGACCGATTCCACCAATAATGGCAATAGGGATATACGATGTTGTTTCAAATTTACTGCGCAGTTCATCTGCTTTTGAACCTTTTTTATAGTGGCCTTTTTTTAGCAATATAAAAAAGCGAAGACACGTTGCGATAAATAATAGTGCCGCAACGGAAAGGGTAATCCATGTAAAGGAGTAAAGTTGCTCTTCTTTTACCCCCTCCTCTTCCCCAAGTATAAATAGTGCAGCAAAATAGATAAGGACGGAAAGGTTTTGAGAAACGACAATGGATAAAAAATATTGAAACTTTTGGCTTTTCTTAAATACAGCGGGAATTCCAAAAAGGATTGATAAAAAAATGAATGCCGCTGTCAGCCAAAAATGAATCGTTTGAATGTTTTCTACATTTGGATAAATTGTATACTTGGCTGCGATAAAATAAGTTAAATAAAACAAAAGCGCTTGTAAAAAAATCCCTAAAAGTAGTACAGATGCTATTGAATTTGGACTTTGTCTGCCTGATTCGAGGGGTCCCCGTAAGACAGCAAAATCCTCCTCCGATAAGTTTTTTAACATGTGAATTGTGCCTCCATCCGGTTAGTGGAACCAACCTTTAATAGTGTCCATTGCTGATTTCCCTGATTTTTTATCTTTTTTGTTTAACATACCGTTGATGAAGAGCCCAGCTGCAACCCCAATGGCAGTACCAACTCCAGGAATTGGAACAGCCGCAGTAAAGAAAGCAACACTCGCTGCTTGAACCGCACCACCAACTGCTGTATCAATGGCTGTATCTAAAGTTGCTCTAGCATGTGCTTGTGCGCCAGTTACTCCATCATCGATTGCATTATGATAATTGCTATAATAATTTAACCCAGCGGACACAGGACCTAACGCTTTCGTAAAGCCTTTTGCGTAACCGTTTGTAAAGATTCCTTTTACATCCACAATATCTTTAAATGATTTTCCTGCCCCTGTAAGAGTGGCTTTCCCAACGGTTTTGGCTTTTTCAGAAATCGTTGCTCGATCATTCCAGTAAGCGAGGGATGAATGATCTTTTAATGCCGCTTCACCTACAGTTGACCAACCAGACGTCCCAGGCTTTTTTGTGCCATATTTCAGAATGGCGCGATTGTTTGCCTGTTGTTGATAATGTTTCGGCTTCCATGGTTTATTCCCTTTTGGGAGTTTGTAGTTTAATTGACGCTGTGCTTGGGCATCAGGCGTAACCCTCAAATAACGAAGTGCCTTTTCACTAGCTACCAAGCGATACACATTGCGCCCCGTTTTCGTATCTTTAACCAACTCCATTTTAAGTCCCGCATTTTTCCCTGCCATAAACATGCCAAAGCTTTCAACGGCACCATTGACAGCTGTATTAAATTTCTTCACATTACCGACATCTTCTTTATGCCCTAAAATAGTTTCATCGGCAGACGTGACATCTCCAGTAGTTTCTTCTGGGGATTTTCCTGTAACACCATCCACTTCATTTGTTCTGCTTGCTAATGCTGTTTGAAGCGCAGTTGTACTAGCGTATTGCGCCCAATGTTCGGTCGGGAAGTTCACATCAGTCAAACCTTCTGTAAACATTGATTGAAGATCTGCAATCCATGTACTCATTACACTTAGGTCACTTTCCACAATCGAAAGGGCATTTGTTTGACTACTATCAAAAGTAATTAAATTGTCAATTGTCGTATCGCGATGAAGCTTCGCAGTTTGAATCTCAGCTTGAACCTCACTGTCATTTAAATGAGGTAATGAAACGATGTCCGATACTTCCCTCATAATACTGTTCGTTTCGCTCGTTAAAGTTTCGGTTACATCTTTCGCATTATTCAAGCCTTGTTCAACTTCTCCCTCTAAGTATCCTTGGTGGATAAAGCCCGATGGATCAGATTCTAGCGTATCAATTGCCCCATTCATTTGTGTAAGTACATCATGGAAACTATTTTTAAACAAATAGAAAAATTGTAAAAAGGGCAGATGGCAATCTCTATAAAATGCACGGATTGCATTGCCACCTTGCCCCTTTAAAGATTCTTCCAACTGTATGAGTCCTTGAATGGCAGTTTCAATTGTTTTCATTTCAGTCTCTAATCTTGTTAGCAAGTTTAAGTTGCGCTCTAGACCATCATGAAAGTTTGCAGCATCTAACACTTTCATTATTCCATCAACCTCCTAGGACCGGTTGCTGCACCGCTAATCGTTGTTGAAATGCGTTGATCCTGTTCGCGCATATATTGTACGGAATTTCTAGTTGTATCAATATTATTCAGTAACACGGTTTGATAGTTCGTTAAGATTCGTTCCAACTCTAACGCTAGCTCATTCAGTTTTGTGACAACATCTAATGTATTCCCTTCGATGGAAGGTTCAGCAGTAGGATTTAGTGATGTCGTCGCGTTTTCTATCGTGTCTAGTTGCTCTTCCACATCTGCATACACCACTTTTACTTCATTTGACACTTGATTTCTCTCCTTTCCTTTTATTATTTTTATTGTTTCTCTTAACCTATCGTTTCTCCCCTTGAACCATTTTCGGAACAAGCCACATTAAAACAATGATGATACAAATGAATAACAATCCAAAATATATATACTTTAATCCCTTGTTTCCCCCATCACTTTGTGAACTTGACTGGTTCGTTGTAACCTTCGCCGCTTCGATTTCATTTGAAAACAATCCAAGTTTCATAGATTCATAGGCGACCGTTTTTCGTTCATCGAAATCTTTAATAAAAAGCTGTGCCTTGCTATTTTCATTTAAATCGTAGTCATTCGGAATAAAGTCAAGCTGCTTTTGTTCGTCTGGGATCGCTTTTTTATTCTCTAGCAACGATTCATTGTGAAGGTATTCTTTGTTATCTTTAAATTCTTTTTCTTTATATTCATTAGGATTTAAAGTGTTAATATCATGTGTAGTAGCGTAGCCGGATTCGGTGCCAAACCCGACTACAAGCCAAAAACCTAATGCTAAACATAGCACTAAGACTACTCTATACTTCATACATTGATTCCTCGTCTACATCGTTCGCTCGATTTTTTATTCGATTTACTATATATGGTACAGCTGCAGCAAGGGCGATAATCACGACTAATACAATACTCGCTGGAAGTATCAGTGATTCTGGACCATATTGAATCGATAAATACACCTTCGACATCGGATCCTCATAATCGATGTTGGACGCTAATAATGTCAGCATCGGTGTGACGAAGAACGCGATTACCGCCACATTTACAAACCATCCGATAAGCTGACCAATGGAGAATCCTGCAAAAATGATAGATGACACAGCTGTTAATAAAAGGACCGTGAAAATTGTCCATTCTATCGCATCGATTCCAGTTAACGGATAAATATCCATTCCATAAATGCTAATGATTAACCCGACGATTAAGTTCAATAAAATAAATAATACAATCCGCAAGCTTGTTTTATTGCTTTTGAAATAGTAACAAAAATATCCAATCAATAAGCTACTAATTAACACAATGACTAATACGATGACTGGAGGCAATTTATCCTCTTGAACTGTTGGATCTAAACTATTTACTGAAAGTGGTGTAGATAAATGCTCATATATTTGACCGTTCTTTTGTCCGTCAACAAACGCATTGTTTAACACATCATGAATATCATTACGATATTTCTCCGTTGTTCCTACGTTTTCATCCCACTTTGATGCCAGTTCATTCGTGTCTGCATTAACATTAGCAGCCTTGGAGTGGAGGTCATTTGTTACTGACATAATGTTTTGTTGATTTTCCGTAATGTTATTCATAGCATCGCTCATCAATTGTATGCTTTGGCTAATACTTTGTTGATTCGAAACGAGCGTATTTCCATCCGAAGCTTGATCAGATGTTGTTGGAGCTTCTGAAATTAAACTATCCAAACTTTTCTGCACGTGATCTGCACTTGTTACAACAGCATCTAACTGTTTGGAAATAGCTTCATATTCTGAATCGAGATTTTTCATATAATCTGTGAAAAATGATTGGATGCCCGTTTCTAATGTTGCAAACCGTTGTTGGGAAGTAGGTATTCCATCTTGTAATTGTTGGAAATAACTGTTACCAACTTCGTTTATTCCTAGTATTTTGTTGACACTTGAAGCTAATTGTTGAGAACCTTTACCAGTACTTATACTAGTTTTCAAAGCTGATTCATATTGAATCAATGCTCCGTAGTAGTTCAACAACAATTCTGAATCGACACTGTTTATCACTTTGGAAAATATTTTTTTCAAACGCTCTTTTTTCCCATCATTCAACAGTGGATTGTTCAAGATTTCCGATTCTTTGTTTTCGATTTCCTTTTTGATCGAATCGTTATATTCTTCAGTTAAAGGAACATTCACCTCAACTTCTTCCTCTAATTCTGATTGGGATTGATCGAGCTGTTGTTGTAATTGATTTTCTTGCTGTTGAATATGTTTTATCGTTGATTCGATGTTCGTAATTAAGTCTGACAGCTGATTAAGTTGGCCATTTATTATTGAATTGTTTACCACTGTTGTAGAATTCGTTGCTTCCTCAGTAGCTTCTACCGGCTCAGCTACTTGTTCAGGCGCAATAACAATTTGTTCTTTTAATGTTCCGATTTCCTGGACTAAAGCTAGTAGTTTTTCACGCTCTGTTGCCAGCTCTGCGATTTTAGAGGATGCAACAAGGTTCGCTGTGTTACCCTTGATTTGTTTGTTACCCTCACCATTTTTTGCTTGCTGTGTCGGATCTACCGGGGTACTTTCTGTTACTTGATTTTTAAGATGAATAACTTCCGTTTCATATTGAACAAGCTTTTCCCCTTCGATTTCTATTAAAAGAGTCATAATTTCATCTCGTTGTTCTACAACTAGCTCTGAAAGATTCGCAACATTTTCATTATTAATTGCTAATTGGTGGCGAAGAGCTTGCAAATTTTTAGACATCTTGTCATTTTGCTCTTCCATGTAAGTCTTCTTATTTTTATAGAGAGGACCATAGCCACTTATTAAATCCCTTACTGCCGTGACATTTTCACCTTGTAACGTTTTTAAAAGCTGTTGCTGCGACCTTTGATAGCCCTGATATTGATTCACGTAATTGACAAAATGCGCTAATCTCTCTTGGAATTGTTGTGATTGCTCAGCACTTTCTTCAAATGGCGTGTTGTTAATGGAAGATAAAAGGTTCCCTAACATGCTTTTTTGATTTTCAATGTCGGCGGTAACACTCGCTAAACCTGGGCGATAATACTCCGATATTGTTTCGAGAAACTCCATTTCTTTTTGTAGAATACTATCGAATTCCTGGCGTACTTTTTCTAAATCTTGTGATACGTAACTCCAATATAATGTTGAGATTTTCCCGTTTACACGTGAAGCCGCTTTGTCAATTTCTCGCAACACTTTTTCACGATTAGCGGTATTTAATTGACCTGAAACAGTATATTTAAATTCTGATTTTACTGGTTGCTGCTCTTCATAGGTCATTATATTTTCCGAAAAGTTAGATGGAATGTATAAAATCGCATCATAATCTTGATTTGCTAACCCTTTTTCCGCAGCGCTTCGACTTACAACAGACCACTCATATTGAGATTCAGTCGATAAAATTGGCACCACTTCTTTCCCAAAATCAAGTGCACTCTCTTGCATTTTTGCACCTGTATCCTCATTAACAACAGCGATTTGTTTTGTACCGCTTGCTTTATCTGCTAAAGGATTTTCGCCTATACTTAGGAAATAAAGAATCGGGGCTCCAACGATCAAAATCATGACGATGGCTATTTTTAAAATCAGCTTTTTTTGTGCCGTCATGAGTAAATCTTCCTTTCAATATCACTTAATGGAATTTGTATTTTGACTTCTTTATTATTTACTACGTAATAACCAAATCCAGCTTGAATATCCTCCTCTTTTCGATCATACGGAAGGCTAAAGATTGTCTGCTCTGATTTTTTCATTAACAGAACCGCTTGGCGAATTTGTTTCACTTCTGTCGTTAGAGCATCATAGCCTTTCGTTAAATCATTCGAATTTCCTGTGACAATCATATTAAAGCCAAGATAGTTTGCATGTTTCATATATTTCACGATACGTTCTTGCAATTTGGCATCAAGATTCGAAAGGAATCGTGGATAATCATCAACTACAAGTAAAATTGGCGTAAATAGAAGTCCAGTTTTATCGTTTAAGCTTCTGTTGACATATGCCGATTCACGGAAAGTAAGTTCACCTTCAATTTCCGTTAACCATTCTTCAAGGCGTTCTTTTGATTCTAAATATGAAACTGCCTCTTCCTCAGCGAAGGGTGCTAATCCTTGTTCAAATGAATCAAATAATCCTATATGCTTGATGTCTTTTTGGAGCGCTGTATTTAAGATCACTTTCAACAAGTTTGTCTTCCCTTTTTGCGCTTGCCCTAACACCATACAATGCTTATTGTTTAAAAGATTAATCGCAACCGGCTGAACAAATTCTTCATCTAATCCAATTGGGAATAAATGTTGCTGTTGTAGATGCCCCACAAATTTTTCAAATTGTGTCAATGTTAAATCTGTCGGAAGCATTGGTATTTGGTTAGGTACAATGTGACCAGCATATTTTACCTTCAACGATTTTACTGTTTCCTTCACAGCTTCGAGCATTTCAAAATCATTTGTACCATTAGCCGGTAAGAAGATTTGTGAGAAATAGGCTTCGTCTTTTTTAATAATTGCCCGACCTGGAATCGGTTCAGGGGATAACGTCATTTTCCCTAAAACCGTGTATGCTTCACTTTGGTCCAATAAATAATGGACAATTTTCGTTTTCAAATTGTTCATGACCGCTTGGCGAATTGATGAAACCCTTGTTGCCGTAAAGATCATGTAAATACCTAATGATTGGCCGTCTCGAACAAACTGATTAAAATAAGGCTCAAAATCAGGTAATTCTTCTTTAATAAAGTCATAGTTTTCAACAACTACAAAAAGTAATGGCAGCTTTTCATTCGAAATATTGTTATAAAGCTTAATACTACTTACTTCCATTTGTTGTAGCAGTTGTTTTCTACGAACAATTTCCTCTCGAATCATCCGTAAAAATTTCTCCATTTTACGAACCTCATCCGACAAGAAGAAATCTGCTGTGTGTGGTAACTGCTTCAGTGGTAGCAATGAGCCATTTCCAAAGTCCATTAAGTAATAATGCATTTCTTCTGGGCTGTATTGTTCCGCCATGTTTAATAAAAGTGTCAGCACTGTTGTTGATTTGCCATAGCCTGTTGAACCGAAAATACCGAGATTACCGTCTTCCATTACGTGATAATGATATGGTGTTTGGCTTTGTTTTTCAGGTTCATCGATTAATGCAATCGCAATATGATCTTGCTCAGTCGATAAAGATTTCCGTTTAAATAGTCGCTCTTCAAGGGGTGGTAGCCATGGACTTTTTAGCTTTTGTATGCCGAAATCACTTTGTGTCTCTGCAATTTTTGACACAATCGCCTCAATTTCTGAAATGCCTTTTCGTTTATTTTCCTTCGCAGAAATATTTGATAAAGGAATTAGGCCTAAATCCGTAACAATGGCAATTTCATCTTCTCCATCCGAATGTTCTGAAAGGTAAGGCGCACCACTCCAGGCTGATTGGAAAAGTTCATATACTTCGTTGTTCCCAACTTGCAAATACCCCCTACCCGTTACGGTGATGGAAGCTGCATCTGCATTTTTCAAAATCTCTTTACTGTCGTTTGCATCCTGGACTTTTAACGCCACTTTGAAGCGAGCATTACTCCAAATTTGATCATCAATAACCCCACCTGGTTTTTGCGTCGCTAAAATTAAATGGACACCTAAACTACGACCAATTCGAGCTGCACTTACTAGCTCACGAATGAATTCTGGTTCTTCATTTTTCAACTCCGCAAACTCATCGGAAATTAAAAATAGATGTGGTAATGGTTCATCTACTAGCTGTTGCTTATAAAGATGTGTGTAATCATTAATGTGGGTGACGTTATTGCGGTCAAATAACCGTTGACGTCGTTTTAACTCACTACGGATGGAAGCAAGTGCTCGATTTGTAAAGTTCACACTACCTTCAATATTTGTAATCGTTCCTAAAAGATGTGGTAGCGATCTAAAAGGCTGTGCCATTCCCCCACCTTTGTAGTCGATTAACAAGAACGCTACTTCATGAGGGTGGAAATGAACAGAAAGGGATAATATATATGTTTGCAAAAATTCACTTTTCCCTGAACCCGTTGTCCCCGCTAACAATCCATGAGGGCCATGTGCTTTCTCATGAAGGTTTAAATAAACAAGGTCATCTTTCCCCTTCAATCCGATCGGTACAGCTAATGATTTGGATGATTCATTTTCCGACCATTTTTGCGGAATATTCAAATCCTCTACTTCTTTTACATTCAACATTTCAAGGAATGTTACACTTTCTGGTATGGAATTCGTTATACCCGTTTGATGGTTAAGTGTCCGCAACATCCGCGCAAAGTGTTCGTTATCTTCTTGTTGATGATGATCAATCGTAAAAGGTATGTTTACCGCTTTTTTATTCTGAATTAAAATATCCCCTTCAGAATCATTGAGTAGTCGTACAAGGGTGTGTATATTATCCGTTAAACTTTCCTTTGCGTCACTTGCGAAAATGACTGAAATGCCGAGATCTTGATGAGTTCCTTCTAAATATTCAAGGATGACATGGTCTTCAATCAATTTCTGGTTCGTGATAATGAATACGATGTGTGGTTTGAAGATCAGCTTATCCTTCTCTTCCTCTAAATCCCGCTCACGAATCATTTCATAAATTCTTGAAAGTAGTTGGTCGCGTGTTTTTTCGTTATAAATTAAACCTCTTGCGTACATATTTGGAATATTGAAATGTGGAAGCCACTTCATCCATTCAATTTGTTTGTAATCTGCTTCGTCAAAAATGAAGACACAGCGCAAATCATGATAACTATGGAAAAATGCTAGCTGCCCAATGAATTGGTGGATTTCCCTTTTAACGACACGTTCCTTCCCAATAAGTCCAATTGGTCCTTTTGCTAAATTGACGATTACCGGAGTATTCGGGCTTTCTTTATACACCTTTTCAAGCTTTTGGGATTGTTCAATCAAAGAATCCATTTCACGATTTGCCATATCATTTGTATTCAATGTGATCGTAAAGCTTGATGGTACTGTCCCTGTGCCTAGTCGAAATTGGAGAAAATCGTCACTTTCAAGTGTTCGCTCCCAAATTCGATCGGAAATTTGACTCGTTAAATATTTCATCCGTTCAAAGGTCGGAAAGTGGAACTCCATTGCAAATCGTTGTTTTTCCGATAACTCTTGAAGTTCTTGTCGCTTATTTTCTAAGTAGGCAGAATATACACGAACTCGTTTTTCTTTTTTTCGTTTTTCATTTGTTCTGTCTTTAAAATATTGCACCGATGACGTAATTAATGTCATGACGAACATAACCATTGTAATTATAATGAAAATCCCTCGAGGCTGAATCATCGCGACAATTCCCATAACGATTAGCATGACAAGCGGTGGTAAAATGATTAACCAAAGACCTCTGTTCGTTATGTCATGCTCCTGGGAAGGAAATGATAATGACACTTTCTCTTTCGGTAAATCATAAACCATTCGTGGTGTTCGTCTGTAAATTGGATATTTCTTTTTCATTTCCGATTCAGGCTCTTTTAGCAATGGAAGACGAGACTCAATATCTTCAAAATGAATAATTTCAAGCATATCTTCTTCAACGAGGCGGATCTGCATGAACGGCGTAAAAATAATGTCTCCTAGTTCAATTTTTTTACGAGATTGTAGTTTCTGGCCGTTTATATAAAGTGGTCCATTACGATAATTCTCCAGCATCCATGATTGGCCGAACTTTAAAAAGGAGAAGGCTTGCGGACTTTTATAAAAATTTGATATCCACACAATATCGGCTTCGGTACTTTCGGTTGAGAAGCGGATTTCTTCTTTGTTTCCGACAAAAAAAGTTTCGTGCTTTGCGATGGATTGGAAAAGAATGATGTTCAATGTTTTCCCGCTATTGGCATCTTTCCATTCAAAAAACTGCATTGGATTTACTTTTCCGAGAAATTGTTCATTTTGCTCGACTCTAAAGCCAAATGCATCCTCCTTGATTGTTAGGAATCCATCGGTAAAGGAGAGGCTCCGGATTGTCACAGTATGGGATGAATCGTTCCCAACGGTGATATGATCTTTATTTCGTTGATCCAATTGAATGGACTGATAATAGTTGTCATAAAAAAATAAAAGTGTACTCATCAAATCACCTTCTAATAGGGATTTATTTATTATTCTTTCGTTGCTTGATTTTCAGAAGTTTCGACTTGGGGTTTAGTCGAATCTGGTGCTGGTTTGTCAGCAGATTTTGTTGCTGAGTTGTCCTTAGCTTCCGTATTTGCTGAAGAGTCATTCTTCACGTCAACTTGATCCGCTTTTGATGACGGGCTTTCATCATCGGAACTAGTAGTTTCCTCGTCAACAGCTTCCCCATCATTCAACTCCAATGCTTCTTCCAATTCCTCAAGCTGTTTTTGTATTTCCTCTTTTTCCGTATCGATATTGTCTAGTAGTTGTTCACGTTCTTCATCCTCTAATTGTAAGTTGGCTTTCACAGATTCTTCATAGTGCAACAGTGCAAGCATGATGTAATCTAAGTCTTCTAGCTGCCTTGCTAAGCTTAACGCTTCCTCTGCTTGCCCTCTACCGATGTAAATCCAATACTTGTAATAACGCGGGTCAGTTTGTAGGGTGATCGTCTTTAATACGTTATCTTTTTGTTGTTCCATCAATGTTTCATTAACAATATAGGCAAGGGATAGCTCATACTGGATAACTACTGGCATATCCTCTACGTCATACTTAGAAAGCTTATGAATGATTTCACTATAGTTACCTTGTATAAAAGGTCCTTGTACCGCAATATAGGCCTCCTGTCTCGGTTGAACAATCACCGACTGATAAGCAGTGTAAATGCCTAGCGGAAGTAACAGTAAAAAGAGTCCAAGGACACCGTACCGAAACCAATTCAGTTTTGTTCGAGTAATTTTTGCGAACTTTTTTTCTTCCTTTTCGATTTCTCGAAGTTGCTTTTTAATAATGTCTAACAACTCAGACTCATCTTTCGCCTCTATAACCTTCGTTGCTATAGCACTCAGTTCAATCGACTTTGAAAACTGAATGTATTGCTCAAAGGTATATTTTGGATCAACTGTAGCAGCAATTGTTGCCTTTGTTTCAAGCGTGAGACGGTCATCATTTCGTTCATAGGGAGGAATACTTTCCTTCACCCCGTAATGTAAAAAATACGGAGTCAAACTTTCATCAATCAAAATATTTTCAGGACAAAGGATGAGGTGAAGCCGAGTAGATGAATGCATCATAATTGATTTCAACAAGTTAGAAGCAAACATCCAGCGGCTTTTTTCATCTAAAGTACGTAATTTCCCGAACGTGATAAAGTTTGGTTCTTTTTTGTATGTAAAGATTAATTCATCTTCTGTTAAGGTGATTTCTTTTTGAATAAAGGGATTCACTTCGCGCAGTAGTGCGATTTCTAGTTCATCTTCTAATTTCACTTTCTCTTTTTGGAAAGCAAGTGTGATCTGTTCCGGTTCAAACTTGAGGGTCGCATCTAACTGTTTTTCTAAATAGCTTTGTTTTTTGTCTGACATCTCTATGACTCCCTTATAAGATTTCTAGTCGATCACCTGTCGTGATGCCACTTCCCGCTAGCTGTTCATTCCCTGATAATACTTTTTGCTTGTTTGGTACTCGAACCCAAAACCCTTCTTTTGGGGGATAAGAAATAGATTTTGCTTGCCAAACGATATCGATTAATTCCTTGACGGTATAGTAGTCTGATAGACGTAAATCAAAGCAATCCCCGTTATAATGTTTTAAGTCGATTGATACTTCTATGTACACTTTCATCACCTCTGACAAATCGATTGCGCCTTGTAATTTATATATACAGTCTATTTCTCATAAAACCTTTGAACCTCATTTTGGATTAGGTTTTATGAAACGTTATATTGTGCCCACTACATAAAGGAAAAGAGCGTCTTCATCCTAAAATGACGCTCTTTAATACTAATTCTAAAGATGAAGTTATCCGCGAATTTGACTCGCAATTTGACGATCTGCATCATCAAGGGCATGTGCTGTATTTTTCAATTGTGTTGAAACGTCTTGTAAAAGTCGTTGCATATCCACAATAGAAGGGCGTAAAGAATCATATTGCTCAGCGAATGCTCTGCTAGATTCCCCTTCCCACATACCTTGTAACTCTTGAATCATACTATCCAAACGTGAGATTTGTTCTTCAACCTGTGCACTTTCACTACCATAACGATTAGACATTCCTTCTAATTCAGCTGGGGTAACACGAATAATTCCTGACATGAACCTCTCTCCTTTTTCTCGGCTTTTGTTTCATTCGCAAAAAAACTTTATTTTTCTGCCAATTGACTCATTAGCCTTTTTTCAAATATTTCAATTTTATTCTAAAGAATGTTAATTAGAACGGTCAATCATCATCTGGTAAAAGGGATTAAAAGAGTTATTTATTCCCAATTTACAATATGTAAAATAAGCACACTTTACCATTTTAAGTATTTTTGATTGTGATATATTAAAGGGGCGTAAAACATCTATTTTTTCATTCAGTCAACATTTTGTACGAAAATGGCTATACTGAACAAATTTTGAAGAGAAAACTAGTAATTTAGAGGTGATACGATGTCTTTAGCATATTGGTATGCGCTGTTACGAAAGAAACAAAATGATCTCAGTCGTTTACAAACATGCAACGGTCAGTTAGCTGGAAAGCAAGGAGAATTTTCAAGCAATCAGTATCTTATGACAGAACCAGAACTTACACCAACGACTTGGCAAGGAACTTTAGCCACACGATTTGATGACATTCGAGCAAATGGCATACTCGCAAGCTACCAGGAAATTCAAACAACACAATTCAACAACGTGTTTTCGACATTAAGCGCTAAAATCCAACAAATTAAACAAGAAATCGAATACATCCGCGCCACAATTGCACGGCTTGAAGCGGACGATGATTAAGGTTGCCTTTCGGTAGGGAGTTCGTATTAGGTTAATTGGAGTAAGACTTATATAATAGAAGAAAAGCACTAATGAAACGGATATCTCTAGAGGGGGATCCTTTTATTTTGAGTAAAACTTGAAGGTGCTGCGACGAAAGTAAACAAAAGAAAAACCCGAACTATTATACGAATTCCTTTACTTTTTCGTATTAGCTCGGGTTTTTTAAGGTTCGCCTTAACAAAGTGCAAATTAGTTACGTTCTAGTCTTATATATGATAGAAGAAACTCATAATAAAATTTTTAGGAATATGCGCACTCTGTCATTTCTACTATAGGAAGTACGGCGCAGGATGATTTGTCTAGGACTTAGTGTGGGTATGCTTCGGGTTGAAATTTTAATTAGTTATTTCTTCAATATTTTTAATTTAATTCAATTATATTTTCTTGTTTAAATATTGGAACTGAACATCCCCGTCAAAAGAGTTTGCTAATCTCTTTCCTATCTCCATTTTATAATCTGTTTCGACAAACTTTGTTTCAATTTCAATATCCTCAATAGTTCTGCACAAACCAATTGTCCAAGAACCCCAGACGCCCCAACAACCATCACTTTTTTCATAATTAAAAAGAGTTCTCCTATATGGGTTTTAGTAGATTTTAATAAATAGGGAGAGTTTTTCCTCTTTTAATATCGAACTTTCGCATAACCGAACTTTCATGAGTTTAAATTTTTCATGTTCTTTGTTTATAAGAAGATTTATTTAAAATTAAAAACCTTTTGTTTATTTTTTGATTTCTTTCACTTAAACTTAGCTGTATTACTTGGATGTAGTATAGATGTGTGGACACAACTTGGTTAAGTCAATAAAATTGAATTAACGAGAGGACGTGTCCGAATATGAATCAAAAACGATATAATCAAGAATTTAAGCAAACAGTAATCGAGCTTTATCGCTAAGGTACACCGGTCAGTCATACCAGCGCGAATATGGTGTTTCTGAAGTCACAATTTATAAATGGATAAAACAACATTCTCCAATTGAAGGTACACAGGAGTTAACTGTGTCTGACGTAGAAGCCATTCAAAAAGAAAATCTCCGATTAAAACAGGAGCTTGAAATTCTAAAAAAGGCTATGACCATATTCGCGAGAAAATAGATGATTAAGA
>JAEXYZ010000010.1 GCA_023405135.1 Bacillota bacterium
GTAATTCATCATGCGGCGAACTGAAATAAAGCTATCTTTTGGACTTTTGTTTTGTGGATATGCAGCTGTACGATTGCCCCAAAACTTCCAGCCACCAACAAAGTTTAATGCAGTCCCAATACCTTCTCCGTTTAAGTATGCAGCTTGATCTTGACCTAAAACGATTTCTGTTCCGTCTTCTAATACAGCCGAGTCCATTTGTAAGTTTTTATTTGATGGTGAAACATACGGCACATTGTCATTTGACGTATCAACCTGGTTAATTAAACCTGCCAACTGTGTACTCATATGATATTGTTCACCCTCTAACGAAACTTTTGGCCAGAGAGCAATTTGATGTGTAGAAGAAATATTATTATTTGTTTTATATGCTTCTACTTGCGTATAGTTTTTAACTGTATCTGTTGGTAAATCACATAAGCCGATTGCTTTAAATAAACCGTTAATATTATTTGATTTTGCTCCAATCACAGCAGCAACATTCGGATCTGTTCCAAACTTTGGGGCAAAAATCGTTCCAGGTACAATTCTAAATAGTGGAAAGATATGATTTATTAACTCTAAGCCCTTATATTTGCCATCTGTGCTTGTACCACCGATAATGTCTGCAGCTGTAACTGCTTTAGGATCAATAACTTTAAATTCTACTGTTAGTTTAGGAGCGACTGAGGTGAAAATATGAAGATATCCTTCGGAATCAAATTCAAGTTCATATAATGTTTCATTTTCGGTATTTTGATATGTTGTAGTGCCATCCTCATTTTTCAAAACAACCGTTTCCGGTAGAATACCTTTCACTTTTACAACAGCTTCACCATCAGTTACTTCCACTACTTTTGGTTCCCCAACTTTAAAATGTTTTTCTGGATCTAAAACATTTATAAATACAATTGGGGCACGTTGAAATAACTTAAACTGAGATTTGATTGCTTCACATAGGGTATAGTCCGAAAAGTTGCTATCAAATCCTAGCTGTGAAGTTGCCTCTGAATATGTGTAGCAAAGAATTGGTTTATTTACTGGACGTTTTTCTTTTGGTACTTGGTTAATTGGTGCAGTACCAAATGCCACTGGTAAACCAATCATGGTTGTGATAACTGGTGTGTCAGATGAAGTTTCAAGTGTTGATACACCGTGTTGATACGTCATACTCTAGTCACGCTCCTTTTTTGCCATGAATTCTAATACATTTTGGAAATGTCGGTATTCGATAGTTCCCTTTGTTTTAGTTTTTGGCTCCAATGTTGTTAACTTTGTTATAGGAACAAATAAATTTCTAATGGAAGGGCATTTTTTAATAAGCGCTTCAATGTGTATAGGAAATTTACCCTGAACAACGGTATATGTCGTTAATTGTGGTGTATTTGGACCAATATAAATTTGCTGTGTTGGTTCTACTACATCTGTATCTGTTTTACTTGCATTTTCCACAGCTTCTGTTACGGCTTTGCCAACTACTTCTGTAGTAGCTTTTTCGCTTTTAATAGCCATTGTTTAATCCTCCTAAATTTTGTATTGTTCTCAGTTCAAAACTTAAATCCACTCCTAGGAAAAAGTACGGAAAGGTATCTTCTTCATGCGGATTCCAGATTGTCGGGTATTGCAAAGGATATCGATCATCAATAATTGGGTTAGCATCAAGATCATTTAAGATAACTTGCATCGCTGTTACTGCGTCGTCAAAACCCCTGCGATCTAGATTTTCATTTTTCACACCAATAATAAGCCCAACTTTTTGTATTAATGGTTCATAGTTAGCTTGTTTTGTACCAGGCATGAGCTTTACAACGACAAAAGGAAAACGGTCATCTTCATCTTTCATTTCACCATCTTCTGTATACTCTATTTCTGCAGAGTGTTGTTCAGGTGCATCTTGTTTATAAACGTTAAATGGTTTGGGATCGTTATATAAAGTAGGTAATGGCGTAGTAGATAAAGCAACTTTAATACGATCTATTAATTTATTTTGTAAATCTGCTGGTGACATACCTTAACCCCCTGCATTTAAAATGCGATTTACTTCATGATTCAAACGAGTTTCAAAAGTAACGACTCCCTTTTTATAGACGTTATCCACGATTTCTTCATTACCCGCCATCTGTGGAACTGACGGACCAAAAAGACGCGAAATAGGAAGTCTTTTGTCTCCATCACGTTTAAACACCTTAATTCCGCTAATATTGGCAATAAAAGCACCCATAATTTCCTTTGTACCATCCTTCTTTACAGCTATTTTTAACTGCTTTTTTCGGTTAGGTTGTACGGTTTTTGGTGAGACTTTAAATCGATCTAAAGGTAATGCTGTGCCTCTTGCTCTTACTTCTGCGGAAAGATTTGAACGTGTAGCCTTTGTTTTCTTTAAATTCTCTTTTACATCTGTAGCTTTAACGTGATATTTTTCCCGCACGCCCTTCGTTATATTTGAAGCAACATTCTGCATTGTACGGTTTAATGAATTTGCAATTGCATTTGGAGCTTTGCTTTTAAATTCTCCTAGACGTTTTTCCACTTCGCGCAATTTTGCATCATCAACAATTACACGAATACTCAACCGCTATGTCTCACCAATATGAAAATTAGAATATCTGCCTTGTTGTCTACATCTAAAATGCGATAGCGCTTATGGTTGAAGTCTAATAATAAATCTGGCTTTGGAATGTTACCAAATGCAATTTTTGGAACATAAAAAAGAAGCTCAGCTTTTGTGAGCCTCTCTCCTTTTAGTAATTTTTGTCGTTCAAGTTCCTCATTATCGATAACCACACTCATTTCCTTGCCATTAATAACAACTATTTCAGCAAGTTCATCTGGATTGAAGAAAACTCGTTCAACATCTTGTCTATAAAAATCTTTAAATGTTCGTTTCATCTAATTTCACGCCTGCAGCAACGATTTTTTTAATAATTTCTGGTTTTTTATCATCAGAATCGAGTGTAATTTCATGTTTTTTCGCCAATTCTTTCAATTTTGGTACAGTTAATTCATCTAATTTAGCTTCTAATTCTTTATTAAAATCAAGGTTATCATTGTTTGATTTACCACCATTTTGACTATCATTTTGGCTATTTTCACCCGAATTTTGATTATCTTTTTGACTATCTGTACCTAAATTGTTGTCTTGACTATCTCCATTATTTTTTTCAGCGATTTTTAACCTTGCTGAACCACCAGCTACTAACTTTTTCGCATAGTCCATGGCACAAGCAAATTCCGTCCCAGATGGAAGGATCTGCCCATGATGAAACACGGACGTTTCGGCGATTAAAATTACTGTCGCCATTACAACCCCTCCTTTTAATCGATTTTAACAACCGCAATAGTTCCATTGGCTGTTTTTGGCTCTACAACAAACCCTGCTATAACACCACCATCTGAAGCTTCTACTACCTTATCACCAGATAAATATACCGTTTGACCAACCGTAAAGGCAGCGGTTGTATCAGCGGGTAATTTAAAGACACCAGTTATATGAATAGCTCCCTTAGCTCCGGCCGGAATGTCTGTTGCTGCTATACCAATACGGTTTGTAAGTGTTACTACGTCATTAGCTTTAATTTCTTCGCCGGTATTATTCACAAAATCAATCGTTTCTCCGCGTTGTTGATAAATAGCTTTCATTTAAACATCCTCCTTATTGTCCTTGACCTGGGTTTTTAACAACTGTTTTGTAATCTACTATCGACACGCCATAATCCATGTAAACGTCCCATACAAAGCCAAGTTGTCCTGCTGGTGCTTGTTTCATTACAATCGTAGGCATGTCCACACCATTCAAGAAGTCAACTTGAATTGGTGAACGCATTTTATCAGCAGATAAATACCATTCAAGTTCGCCATTCGGATTTAAATCGTCTAATTCTGCATCAGAAACGATTTTAAATTGATTATAGAATGGGTTATTTACACCAGTGATTTTTGCTGATGGATCAATAGTTGAGCCGATTAATTGTCCTGCTGCTGTTTCTAGTGTTGTAGGTACAATCATAAAGCGTGCTGGCGTATTTAATTTCACTTCTCCACCTACTGCTGTTTGATTTTTCATTAAACGACGAGCTTGAGATAATGCTTCTACACTTGGAGCACTACCTGTTGCAAGGTTTTTATGATCTGCATGGAATAATGTTTTTCCATCCCAAATAGCAGGATTTGAAGCGAGCATTTTGTATACTAAACGGTTAATACCTAAGCGTGCTGATTGTGCGTATAACGCTGGAATTGTTGAAATAAAGTCCACATCATCATTAATGAAGGCTTGACGACTCATTGTAAATTGACGGCCATAAGTCAATAGCTGACGAACTGGACCTTCTTCTGATTTTGGTGCATCATGTTTAAGTTCACCATTTTCTGCTACTGGTAATAGCTCTCCTGCAGTGCCCACTTGATATGTTTTTGTTGGTTTGAAGTCTTTTAATGTACCAGTTTTCACCCATTCTTGATACGTTGTTTGTGCATCCGTATAAGCTTTTTCAAACACTTGGCGTGCTGTTAAATCTATAATTCCAGTAAACAATGACGTAGGTGTTAAGTATTGACGTAGTAAATCATCATCACTGTAACGATAAGAGTTTGAATACCCTTCAATACGTAGTGATTCTTTTGCTAATTCCTTTAAGCTCATACCACGTAATTCTTTTGCACCGTCAGTTGGGCGTTCTAATGACAAACCAACACGTAATGATAAACCATCAACTGCAGCTCGACGGAATTTATCATATTCAGAATCACCTACTTGAACACCTGTTGAACCTGGTTGGCGGTTCTTCATTTGTTTTTCCAAAATAAACTGACGTGCTTCATCTAATGATTTTCCACCTCTAATAAATTCTTCCGGATCTTCATCAAAATTTCGGAATAAAGCTGTAATATCTGCTATACGTTGACGCTCCAATTCGATGGCACGTTGGTTATCTTCTGGATTACCTGAATTTTGGTTATTCAAGGCACGTAATGCGTCAATTTGAGATTGTAACAAGTCAAATTCACGTTGTTCCTCTGTTGAAAGTGCGCGATTACCATCATTTTTTGCTGCGTTAATAATTTCTTGCTGACGTTGGATCATTTGTTCTATAGTCATATATTTAACCCTCCAATGTTTTGGTTTAATAAAATTTGGCGTTCATAGTATGAATAATCGCCTTTTTCATAAGCGTTATCATGATGATTTTGTTCTTCTTCATCAAAATCACGACCTACCCCTACAGTTGCATCTGCAGGTACTGACACAATTGACACTTCGTATGGGAACCACCTTAATGCAATACTACATGGCCCTGTAAATTTACCGTTTGAAGAGGTCTTACCTGCGGCGACTTCTTCCCATGATTCAACACGATAACCAACCGATACTGCTTTCAAAGTGCCGGACTTTACTTTTTGATAAATAACTTCTGATTCTTCATCATCATCAAATGTAACAGTTGCATAAGCCCTGTTATCCTTCACCCAAGCGCGATCAATTCGACCAATTACTTTGTCTCGATTATGGTTGTATAATAAACAACCAATGTCATTTAAACGACTTAGATCAACTGCTCCCGGTTCATGCGAGAGTATTTCCATACCAAACCATCGTTCATATGGTTCTTCACTGGAAAACGACAGTTCCACTGTTCGTGTATCTTCGTTTAATTCACGTAAATCAATCGTCAGATTCCGTTCCATCGTCAGATTCTTCGTCGGTTTGTTCTGTTTTGACGCTTTGACTTTCGGCATTTAATATCACCCCCTTTTCTTTTGCATAAGCAATTTCTTTTGCTCTTTGTTCAATAATTTCACGCCAATCTTGACCTGTGGAAGCCGCTATATTTTCAAGTGTTGTTAAATGGTTATCTAACATAATTTTGTTTGCTTCTGCTTCTTTCTTAGGATCAATCCATTTCATTCCTGGTGCAATCCACTCATGTTTCAAATAAATTTCTTTGTTTTTATAGAAGTCTGGAATGTGTACAACACCTGATAAAACTGCAGCCTCTACGAATTCTTCATAAACCTCGTTTAAAAAATGGTCTTTAAAGACTTGCTGTTCCATTTCATAAGTACTTCTGTCTTCTAAAAGGCCTTGTCTTGCTGATGAATAATTAACTTGTGATAGATCACGTGCTGCAACTTCGTATGAAATACCTTGTGCACTACCTGTTAATCGTTGTTGTAAACGAAGAAAATCTGCAGCACCTGCTCCTTGAGCAGGTGGTTGAACCACCTGTACTTCATCACCTGGATTTAATTCCATAATCATACCGGGGGAAAGTGTTTTTCCCGCATACTCAATAGGTTTGACACCACTATTCGTAACACCCCGTCCTAAGTTGCCATTGGGAATTAACTTTTTTATCATTACGGCTAATAATGCTGCCACTCGTTCTTTCACACTGACCGCTTCCATGTATTGATTCATATCCCGTACTCTTGGTAATGTTGTAGCAAGTTCTGATATTTCTCGTAATTGGCTAGGACGTTTCTTGCGATAAAGATAAATGACGTCTTTTGCATCAATTCTCTCGCTGTTGCCTGTCCAATTTCCAAATACATCATATTTTTTCACGAAATATCCAATAGGACGATTAAATTCGTTGTATTCTATACCTCCAACAACTCGAGCTGTGCTACTTACTCTCGTAATATCTAAATCTTCTACTTCGTATAATTGCAGCGTAAATGGTATAAAGTCGTTTTTTATATAGCGTTTCACAATAAAAACGGCACCATCAACTCGGCGCCGTCTAATCATCATTTGGCATATTTCTACAAAGGACTGTTGTTGGCTAACATCACAATATTTTGGACGTGACCACTTTTTAAATAATTCTTCTAGCTGTATATTAAGATTTGCATTTGGTGTTTTAGCCTGTAAACGAAAGCCTGTACCTACCACATTTCGCTCGAATGCAAGTAAAATACTTTCTAGAATATCGCTATTCCGTTCTAAATCTTGGCTTCTTGCCCGTATTACGTCACGATACGCACGATTAATTGTTTCTGCATTGGCGTTTACAGCACGCCAATTAGCATTTAATCTACCGTCACTTCCTGCATCATAGCCGCGCTCGTTCTTTCTTGCTTCTAAACTTTCTCGCCATAACATTCGTTCATAAGCTGCCTGTGGTGAAAAGACTGAAATCACTTTATCTAGTACATTCACTTTTGGCTACCTCCCGTCAAAAACAGCAACATAGGTTCCACCTAAAAGTGTTGAACTAGTGTTTTGATTATCTAGTAACGCTTGGAGCTCTTTCTGTCGCTGATATAAAGTCGATAAATCTGCACGTTTCAATCTGCTTGGCCCCATTTGGTATTCTTGGCCTCCGATTTCAATAGCTGCAATGGCTTCGTTTACTTGAGCTAATTGTTCCTCTACTGACAATCGTATCACTCCTTTCTACACCCAACTGTTGTTTTTATTTAACCAATCATTGTTGAAATCTATAGCCTTTTCATTCATGTTTTGTTCACTTGGAGAGGGTTGCATTTCTTCTTCTAAAGTTAGGCTTAAAGTACGTACACCGAGAACATCAGCAACAGCCATTGCGTAAACCTCACAGTCTAAATAATGGTTATCTGCATGTGATGTTTTCGGTACCCATGTTAATTGCTTGGTTCCTTTTATGCGTATTTTGTGTTCAGCAGTTACTTGTTCCGCGTATTCCATATCACAACCTTGATAAACCATCCAACTGCCCTCGCCATTCGGCTTTGCTAAACGTGCAGCAATCATATCTTTATATTTACCACCATCAACTAATAACAACTGCATCCCATAAGCACTAGAATGAGTTTTATTAACCTTACTGATACGGAAGTGAGAGTGTCCTCCTGCAATCCCTTTAACAGGAATTGCCCATTCTGAATTTCTTGCACAAAATTCATATACTTCATCAGTTTGGTCCCCAGAATCTATGCCAACAAGTTGTACTAATAAGACTTCACCGTTAGATTTCTTAAATTCCGAATTCATTATTTTTTCTACTTCTTTGAAGTTAAGTACCTGACCATGAGCAATATTTTGGCTTGTTAGATATGGTCCCCAAGCACGTATCGTCCAGTATAAGCTGGTTTCCTGTACATCGACACCAGCTGTTAACATTACTGCCCAATCTGGGACAACAAATTCTTCAAATTCTGTTTGTCGTTCTAAAACCATATCTGCATTTGTTTTTAATTTGGTGTCTTCCCAAGGTTCAGCCATCCAAGAGTTTATAAAGTTTTGGTATGCCTCTGGATCGTCTTTTGTAGTTAGATATTCTTTAGCAATTTCCGAAAATCGAACAAAAGGAGAATACAAGGTATTCATCCAAAAACACACTTTTCGTGGAAATTGAGTTTTTTGTGAAACAATTTCCCAACGTCCATCACGTAACATTTGAGCTTTATGTTTATCAGTAATATAACAACCGCATTCCTGACAAACATATTTTGCTGTTTCAGCACGGTCAGCAATCGATTCCACTTCTTCTTTGCTTGCCCATCTAATATTTTTAAATTTCAACTCAATAAACTCTCCGCAATGTGGGCAAGGTACTTTGTAGTGTTTAACAACATCTGCATCTTCTTTTGCTTTCCAAATATGTCCCGTCCTTAACGTCGGTGTAGAAGCCATAAATATTTTTCTATTTGAAAATGTTTTAGTACGTTCTCTTGATAATCTGATTGGATCAGCTTCTTTCTTTGAAGCACCTGGATACTTGTCGACCTCATCCAACAATAGATATCTAATAGGTTTAGATGATAGACTTGCGGGTGAATTCGCACCTTCAAGGGTTATAAACATTCCATCAAACTGCAGTTCTAACAGCTCAGACTTATTGGGATAGAATTTCTCTGCCAGTGGCTTAGAAACTTTAAACATTTCTTGCAATCTATTTTCAGATACGTGTTCAGCCAAATCTTGCGAAGGATAAACCACCATACACGGTGAAGGATCTTGCATTACAAAATAACCTAATGCATTTTGCAAAACTTCTGTTCCACCTACTTGAGTCGGTTTTACGAAAATAATTTCTTCCGTTTGAACATTATTAAATTCATCCATAATTCCAACAAGATATGGTGTTACTGAGTTACGCCATGGTCCAGGAATTGCACTCGATTTACTGTCGAGTATGCGATATTTCTCAGCCCATTCGCTCATCTTCATTTTTTCGGGAGGTTTTAGTGTTTTTAGAGCATTTTCAATAAATAGCGGCCATTTATTTTTTCCTTTTTGATTTTTTCGCACTATAAACACCATCCACACTCATTTGCTCTAATGCATCGTTAATTGTATCTGCAATTTCCTGTTCTACACTTCTTGCTTCTACTGGATCGACATAACTACTAATAACATTTCCCAACTTTCGCGATAAAGAGGTAACAGATTTCTTAAACACTAAGAAAAATCTGCTTAATTCTGCTTCAGCAAAATCGCGTTCAACGTATTTACCTTCAGCTAAGTCATTCTTCATTCGAGTAAGTTCTGTTTGTTGTTTCTTGTATTCTACTTCCCACTCTAATTTTTCTTGTTGAAGGTTTCTTCCCTTCTTAGTAGACACATCTTCACTAGAAATTTGACCACGCCATTTTAAAACTTCTTTTATATCCCACCAGCCACGGCTATGTTGTGGACAACCAGAGCGTTTCCAATTTGTTAAAGTCTTATCGGTTACTTCAAGTAAGTCGCACAGTCGGGAAGTGGATATCAGTACTGTGCCATCTACCTCACGAATACCATCCATTTCCAAACCCCCAAACCGTAATTCCGTAGTAAAAATTTTTTTTTAAATTTAGCCAATCCGTGGGCGTCGCTAGCCCCGTATAGCCCCTCCCCCTCGGGAAGGACCCACGGACTTCCAAGGACGCTATCACACTTACAGCCACAAGAGTTTTAGTTGCATTTACTATGCTTGTAATTGCCACTTTCAATCACACCCTTTTCACATATATTTGACGGTTGTAACACCAATATTCACTAACAAGTCATATTAACTATGTTGTGCCCTGTTCACTGATAGGGCTGAAAGCCTTGTGCCATAAGGATTCTAAAAATATTTTTCTTTCAACAGGGCGTTTTATTTTCACGCCCTGTTCATGCGGAAAATAAAAGGGATTACGGTTTCATAATCCAGTCTTTGTCATATATAATTCGTCGATATAATCATCTTCAATTCCAATGTAAACCCTAGTGTAATCTGCTGTAGAATGGCGCATTATTTTACGTACCGCTTCAATGTCTTTTGTTTTCTGATATAGATCATAACCAAATGTCTTTCTCATACTGTGTGTACCAATAGCATTCAACCCCACTTCTTGGCCAGCCTTACGTAATATCTCATAAGCTGTGTTTCGATGTATTGGTTGGTTATCACCGTTTCTACTTTTGATTAAATACTCATTATTCGGCTTTCCCTTGATATATTTATCCAAAGCAATTCGTAATTTAGGATTGATTGATATAGTTCTTATTTTTCCTGTTTTTTGTTCTAAGACCATCATTTTTGGACCTTTTACATCACGAACTCGCAATGGTAATATGTCCGATATTCTCAATGCTGTATTAATGCCTATCATAAAAAGAATGTAATTTCGTTCACTTTGTTTTCTTAAAATCTGTTTCATTTCTTTTATCTTTTGTTTATCGCGAATTGGCATTACATAATTCATTACAATCACCTCTTTATGCTTCATTGATAAGTACCACCGATACATCTACATAATTACAACCTAGCAGACTATATTTTTCTTCTAGTTCTTTTATTGCTTCCGTCATCGCTTCGTTTTTATCGAAAGCTTTCACGTCTACTGTAGGTTTTGCTGTGATATGCCCAACCCCATCATTTGCACTCACATCACAATGACAAATAAAAGTCTTTTTTTCATTTCCCTTATTTTCTTTTGATGACAGTAATATTTCTTTGAATTTTTCTCTACATTTGTTTTTTGTGCGTTGTATTTTCATATGACTTACACCAAGCATTTCACCAATCTCCCTAACAGATCTCCCTTGCTCACTTAGTAAAACCACTTGCATTTCGAATTCATCTAGTACTTTTTTTGCTTGACGAATAGCATATAACTTTTCTTTTGAAAGAGAATCTTCAAATTCAATCCTTTTTTGCTCCTGCATTTCTTCTATGCTGCAGTACGATTCTTCAACAAACTCGAAGTCTCCATTTGTTTGCTTATTCTCCACATATCTTTCAATTATTGTTGGATCATATGGACGCATAACATAATAAGCATCATTTCGTTGAATTCCCCGATAATGTGCATCAGGTTGAAAACCTTTTTCTAACCATGCAATTACAAAACGTAAATCGGTTTCAGCTGTTTTTAATAATCCATATAATTCTTGTGGATCAGCGTAATTGAAAGCACCGCCATGTTCTATATTTCGCATTTCTTCACGTGTTCTTTTTAATGTTTTTTTGTATTCATGCAGTAATTCTTTCAAAACGCTGCACCACCTATCTAATAATTTTTCTAATCATATTTCTTGGTTTATTACATAAAACTTGGTGTTGAATTTTTGGTCTTGTGAAATCTAATTTGTAAATGGCTTTTCGTTTTTTTAGCGCATCATAGTACGCTGACCAATCGAATTCTTCAAGTCGTTCAAATATTAATTTTGCATGTTGAAATATTTTCTGAATGGCTGTTGCTAATTCTTTTGCTAATACACCCATGGCATTTGCAAAATCGAGGAAGGCTTTTTGTAAATCTGTCTTTTCAAAAACAAAATCTTGCATACTAATTCCCCCTTCTGAAAATTATTTTCTTTGGAATGAGCCTTTAACTCGTTTGTATTTATCACGTCTTACCCCCATCAATTCTTCGATTTCACGGGTACTCATTTTAGGCTTAGCCATAACTTTTTTTAGTTCGGAAGGATGAAGTCTTCTTGACCCCTCCTTTTTTACTGGAAATAAACCTTTTTTCATTAACTCAGTTTTTAATGTGCGCATTCTGTTTCCACTCCTTGAATAATAAAAAAGACACTAATGGTAAGGCATACTAAGCCAGACCAATTAGTGTCTCCGGTATTTTCCGTAAAGACGTTATTTAGCTATTACTCTTTTTAACTCTGCGTTTATGACTCTCACTAACCTCGAACACTGAACCATGCTGCCATTGAATGATGTCTTGTCCGTATTGCTTAGGTTGCAATGTATCTACAACTTCTCCATTTTGAATAATATAAACGCCATCTTTTAGATCAATTTTTGTACTGGCCACTAACATTCCTCCTTTGGAACTTGAATTAATAATGTTTGTTTTCTACTTTTTCTCAAGCAGTATACGTTGATAATCCCTAGCTAAAGTAAATGCTTGATTTTCAGTAAACCCTTGTTTTTTTAGTTCTTCTTTGTAATCCCATAAGACTGGCGATAAATCTCTTAACATCGCTTGCATTTGCTCTAATGCATGTAAAATACTCACATCTTATCCTCCTTCGAATATTAATAAGGGTAGCTATAGATTACTTCAACAGCTTCTTTCATTTTTCACCCCAAAGCCGAACTAACGAATGAATAACATTTTATCTTTGTTTTAAATCCCTCGTGAAAGTTATCATTTTCAACTTCATAGAACTTTTCAGTTTTTCTTATATTAAAAGTTTCTACCTTGATTTCTTCATTTTCTTTTAATCTATCAATTAACTGGTAAACAGGATCATCGTCTAGTCCAATGACTTCATAAAGGTTCATTTGATGAATCATTGCTAAGCTCCTTTTTTAACGAATTATTCCTCTATACATGCAATCAATATCCAGCTACTTGTCTAATCAACTCTTTAAATCAATTTCTTTGATAAATACTCCATTGACTGTTTTACCTTTTCGATTTTTTATTTCATCATACGCACAATTTAAGCATTCGTATAAATCCATGTCATTTTGTTGAGCTAATATGATTAAAGTAACAACAACATCACCAATCCCATCACGTAGAGCATTTTTATCGTTACGTGCTAATGCCGCTGCAACCTCACCGACTTCTTCTACAACTTTTAAAAACTGTTTGCTAGATTCCGCTTTGTCTAATCCTTTATTAATTGACCATTCTTCGACTTTTGCTATTAATTCATCCATTTTGATTCCTCCAATTTTTAAACTTTCTTTGGCTCAATGTTTTCGTAATGTGCATTAAAGGTAGTCATAGAAATCGTGTTTACAGTCTCCGCAATAATGCAAGTTTTGATTTTCGTTAAATTCATTTATCTTAGTTAATTTGAAATCTTCTTTTTCTGTCGAAAACAACATTCTTGACTCAATCGCCTTGACTTCAATTGCTTCAATGTCATCTTCCTCTATTATTTTTTTACACTTATTGCAGATATAAGCTATCATGATTCTTCACCTACATACACTTTCGGCATAGGTATCCATTTTTGAATCAATTTCGTGTTCTCCTTTCTCTAGTCGCTTAATTTTCGAAGTGTTCAATAGAGTTTTGGAATTTCACCTTTACCACTACTATTCTTCAAATATCACATAAATCTTAATTCAGTTAATACCAGTTTCCGTTTAAATCATAGTGATACCAATCTTTAGTTTTTTTGTAATACACTTTGAAGCATTTTTTTTTTACATCCCATCTTATTTTTTCGATATTATCCAAAGAATGCTGATTACGTTTTTCTTCTGATTCCCAGGATAAGTGATGACGTTTTTGTGTGTTGTAAAGTTTTTTTAAGACATACTCTTTTTCAGAATCATTTTTAAAATGGATTGTAGTTAAAAATTCTTGCACAACAGGGTGAGATAAAAATTTTTCAAATGTAACAACCATATAGCAGTTCCTTTCATTAATAATTTCAATGTAATGTGTAACAAATTAATCTAATTCAAACTTTTTCCCATAGAGCAAAATGTTCGCCGCATCAACAAGAACCGCAACGTGCGGATTTTCAGATACTAACCAATCTTCACCACCAACGTATACTTTTGTATCTTTCGTGTACCAATCACATCCTGCATCATCAAAATACCCGCCGAAATACTCATCAATAACATGTTGCATAATCGCATACCCTAATTCCTTTTCATTGATTTCAATTTCAACTGTTTGTTTACCGGTAATTTTCATGATTAATCCTCCTTCGCATTATTGTTCAAATAATCATCTTTGCTTCTTTAATTGTTTTCGCAGCTTCTCAATTTCACCTTTTAAGTATTCAACTTCGGCATTTTGACTTTTCCGTACCGAAAAATTTAGCGCCTGCAATATTTGATTCAACTTAGAGATTTTAATAGTGGATTGATTTTTCAAAGCAAATTCCAGCATTTCAACTGCTTTGTCATATTTCATTAAAATCCATACCCCTTTGACAATAATTTTTTACTTGGAACCCAGGCTTCTAAACTTAATCTTCCTCACGCAATATCCCGCCTATCCCAAATATCAATCACCTTGTACCCTTGAGCTAGTAATAACTTAAATTCTGGATGACCCATTGGTACAGTTGCCGTGACATTGCAGCCATCCTCATAACCGACCATTGTTGCGAATCTCTTAAACCTGTAAAAATCTTTTGATACACTGAATTTAATAGTTGTCGGTGCTTTTTTACGTTGTCTTGGAATATCAATAGGAATCCCATTTGCGTTTACTTGCATGTCAAGCACCCTCCCTTAACCTTGCGATAGCAAGTGCATGCTTTAATTCTTGATCAGATAATTCTTGCACTAGTACACCATTAACCTCAGTAATTTTTAATTCCTTAAGTTGCTCTATATAAAAACCACGTTTAAATTTCTGCAGTAAGCTTGTCACCTTGCATCTCTCCTTGTGCTAAATAGTAGTCACAAGCCTCTTCGATGCTGTCAAATCCTTTGAAGTTTTGGAGCTTGTACATCCAGTTGGTATATGCCTCTTTGTACTGTTCATCACCGAATTTCTGGTAGTTGAAGGCATTTAGAGTTAGCATGTCTATGATGAAGTCTTCGGTCATATAGGAATCTCCAACCCTTTACGAGCGATTTTGTTAATCTTTTCGTAAGTTGAATTGAAATCAGTTAAACTTTTTGTAATTTCTACAATTTCATGTAGTGCTGCATGTCGTCGTTCATTTTGCATATTGACTATTTCTTCATTTGCTTCTTTCAACGCTGCTTGAATTTCAGCATGGGTAAATTCGCTTGTTCCATCGCCCCAGTGTCCATGCTTTTCTAGTACACTAATTACTTCATCAACAAAAGGCTCATCCATATTTAAAATAATGTATCGATGATCCGTTGGTCTCTTATCCAAAGAACGTCCTTGATTGATTTTGCATAAAACTTCTGATAAAGCGTTGTATTCCTGTGAGTTAAGATACTTAGTTAAGTCGTCTTTTTTTATGACAATGTGTGACATTTTCATTACCCATTCACCTCTTTGAAATTTAAAACCCAATATTTTTTAAACGCTTGTCCGTTGTCTCTTTAAAAATAATGGATTGAAGATTTTTCATCATACGACTGATGAGTTTTGGATCATACATATTAAGCAATTTACCGCTTGAAAGATTAGTAGTTATTATTGTGGCTTTATCTTGACGTGCATTAATTACAGCTCTCAATACTCTGCTCGTAAAATCAGATGCCTGTTTATCCGTATCAATATTTCCGGTTTCTGCCCCAAGATCATCTAATACTAAGAAATCAACATCACTTAATAAGTCGATGAAATATTGCTCGGTAAATGGGCTTTCTTTTGCCTGAAAACTATTACGAATTTTTCTAAGCATTTCGTCAATATCAATAAATAAACATGATATATCTAAACCATTTAACTCTTTTAAGATGCTCATTGATAAATGAGATTTACCTACACCTGGTTTCCCATAAAACCAAAGATTAAATATTTGTCCTTTTTTATATTTATCTAAGTAATTTAAAGCTAATTGCTTATTAGTGAGTTCTTCTTGAGTTTTCACAATGTAGCCCTTAAAACTGGCTTTTAATAAGGTTTTATCTTGAAGCAAACTTTTATTTTGAAGAATGTTTTGTTTTCGAAATTGTAATGAACTGTGTATTTCAGCATTTACTTTTTCCTCGAATTCACTATTCATCTTCTCGCATTCGCATCGTGGACAAACTTCTTTTTCATTAACGATCATTTTTGAAATCTCGTGAATTTCACAAATATTAGAAGTCCAATTTAACGCCGAACTCACTTTCTGCAGTCCGTTGTTTTGAAGAGTGTCCTTTAAACTTTGCATTCTGCTGAACCTCCTTCTTCACATAATGTTCATAAGTGGTAATGCCCTTTTCAGTTTTCCAATTTCTTAAAATTCCCTCGATATACTTGAAATTTGCTTTTCCATTTTCATTAGCTATTTTTATCGCTTCAATGAATAACTGTGGATCAGTATATATTTCGAGTAATTCATCAATCTTTCGGTGTTCAGCAAAAGTTGAAATTCTTATATTTTCATCAAAATAATTCTTTATTTGGATAAATCGTTTATCTATTAAGGAAGAAGAAGACTGACTGATTGGTTTCCCTTCTCTTTTTTCTTTTTCTTTTTCTTTTTCTTTTTCTTTTTCTTTTTGTCCACTTATCGTTGACGTATCGTCATACGAATCGTATAAAGATTTAATTTCAGGTTTCTCGACGAACTCACCAACATACTGTATCAAAGAAGTATCTTTCACCTGAGATAACTCTTTTCTCACACAATCAAGTATCGGTTTTCCGCCTTTTTGTAAGTTGTATTTCGCCCAGTTCTTAATGGCTAATTCACGTGTTTCATCGTTGTATCTAATGATATTGTGATGGTTAGCAAACCTTTGTAATAAAGCTCCTACGCTTTCTGGTGAATAACCTAGATCAAATGCCATTTGTTTTTTTGTTATGCTGTAAATACCTATTTGTGTCGTATACTCATTTGTCAGTAGATACAGATAAAAATATTTATCTTCTGCTGTCATTTCTTCTACTACACGTGGATCATTCCAAAATGAGGTATAAACATGTCTGTATTTAGCCATGACGTGCCTCCTATCTCTCAAGCGTTTTTACAATGTGTTCACTAGTTAAGCTGCTTTTTCATTTATTTTTGATAGCCATTCAAGCCATTTTTCAAAAGCACTTACAAAAGGTGTAACATTGTAATCACAAGCCCATCCAGCAAAGCCAATGTAACCAGTTGAACTAAAAGTGATTGCCTCACGTCTGCTAAAGTAATAACCATCAACCTCAATAACTGCATATTGTAAGCCTGTACGTTTCAAAACTTTAATATCTTTTTTGCGTGGAGCGGATAATTTTAATTCCAAATCACTACCAAAAATCTCAAATTCATTTGTTAGAAAGATTCTTAGCATTTGAATATGATCTTCGTTTAACTTTTCATAACTAAAGCCCAATTCTTTAAATCTTTCACGTAATTTAATTGCTCGGATTCTTTGAGGCATTTTTTTATTTTGGATACGTCTCTTGGGTAAGTTCCCTGTCGTTATATCAAAAAAACTGCTTGCACAAACATTACGATATTCATATTTATTAAGTACCACCCACCATATATTGTTGATGTTGTGATATACCGTGCCACGCATTAACCTGCCCTTATAGTCATAAAAATACTTAACCTGTCCATTTCGCAGCTGCTTACCATCTCTATCTATTCCGTTGTAACTTGGAAATTCATATTCTGGTAATTCTTTGCCTTCTTTGTAATGCCAAGAAGATTTGATTTTGTACATTACGTTATCGATTGCATATTTATAGTGATGTTCCCCGATGTTTTCATATCCTTCTTGTTCAATCAAATGACAAATGTATCTTTTTGTTATTAAATATTCACATCGAATCAAATAAGGCATCATTTCGAATTTATCGAAATCATAAAATCCTCCGTGTGGGTTCTTTGTGTTTATTTCTTGATAGAATTTAAAAGTAAAACCTGCTGGATAAATTTCTGCTTTGAATAATAAGTCTCTCTTAGCTCCTTCCCAATGAGTGTCTGCTAAAATCGGGAATTGTTCCAAGATTCTTCTATCAGTCTGAATGACAAAGCCACGGTGTTTTAATAGCTCAAAAATACGATTCAATAAATCTACTTTTCCACCAGGAACACTTATAGTTGTTTCTTTTGCTGATGATCTATAGGTTTTCTTTTCCATGATATGCTCCCCTTTCAATTCTGCGTAATTTTGTTGGGTTGTTGAAATCGCAATTTAAATGTTATAATTTAAGCAGTTTTTAATAGTTACTTGCCGTTAATCGTGCCAGCGATTAGCGGTTGGATTTAAGATACTTTTTTAGGTACCCAAGATTCGATGTATCGCAATACGGTTTGCAGGTCCTTTCGCTTAACATCTTTATAACTAGATACTGCAAAACGATCTTTTATTTCTCGGTGTAATTCCCTGAATAGTGCAGGTCTGATATTTGAATTTTGTTCAAGCTCATAAACTCTTGAAGCAATACGCTTTTGTACAGCTCTTTGCTCGCCGTGTTCTAAAGTAATTTGAGTTTCAACTTTCTCTTTTAGTTGCCCCAACTCCATTTTCAACTCCTCCAAGCCCTCGGACGTTTCTAATGCCAGTTTTAATGAAGCTCTTAGTTGTTCCCTTTCGATTAATGGTTTCGGTTTAAACAGTTCCTGTTCCATTTCTTCAAATCTAGTTACATATTCAGCCGTGAATAAGATTCCTTTTTCTCCAGTTAGTTTATTCGCTACCATATCGCACCCTTTACGTGTAAGGAGGTAGCACGGTCTAACCTCCTTTTTTGCATCTACATATTCATGTGGAATGAAGAAATCTAACGAGCGCAATTTTGCGCCGGTTAAAATACTTATATAAAGCCGAATGGAACGTAATAATTCCTTATGTTCCTTGCCGGCCATTTTTGCTACTTCCCGACTATCAGTAACTAGTTGACCATTAATTGACATAACATTTAGTTGGTTCATAAACTCCCTCCAAAATCTATTAAGTTATTTAAAGGTTAATAGACTAATAGACTTCCATAATCAATTAAGCAGTCAATTGCCATCTCCGTGAATTCAAGGCTCTAGCTTGTTCTAATTTTGTGTGCCTTTGTTCATCTGACATTGCTAGCCATTGTTTACTAGTTGTTTTCATTTATTCTCCCTCCCTTCTACTGTTCGCTTAATTTTTCAATGTATGGGTATTTTTCATGAAAAAACGAAATTGGAATTTTACCTCTTTCAATCCAATATCCTTTCTCTTTAAGTTCATCATTCATTGCTTGGATTCGTAATTGAGCAGTTCTTAAACTTCCACAACCTAGTAATTTTTTTACTTCTTGTGATGAGTAAAAATGTTTTAGCACATTGATCAATCCTCCTAAATACTTAAAATTTTTCGAATATGCTTAACATGTTCTTGTGCCTTCGGACCGTCTTTCCTTCCGTTGATAATATCCGATAAATACGCACTGGAAATTCCGACTAAGCCAGCAAGTTCTTTTTGGCTCATTTTTCGCTTAAATAGTTCGCTCCTAACTTGTGCCCCTAATTTTTCTGGCATCAATAAGCCTCCTTCCCTAAAAAACAATTACTAATAGATATACCGTCATTGGCTCGGTATCACAGCACTTCGACCAGTTAATAATTTTTAAGCTAAAAAATTAGCTAATTTGTTCAAAAATATTGACCTATATTAGCTTAAATGCTATTATCGAAACATAGCGAAATAAGACTTATAAAAAGCCTGTAAACATTACATTTTTCTCGTTCCCCAACGTCAAAATGTTTTTGAATAGGTCGTATTTTTTATACTCTTTTTTAGCTAATAATTTAGCTTATGAACACAGTATATTAGCTTAAAAGCTATTTGTCAACTAAATAATAGCTTAAAAGTTATTATAGTCTCTCGTAAGCTTTGGAAAGGTTGATAAAAGTGAGTTTGGTAAAGAGAATAAAAACTCTTTGTGATGAAAAAAAAGTAACTTTTGCAGAAGTAGAGAGGGAAATAGGAATTTCAAATGGTCAAATCCGTCGTTGGGATGCTTCTTCTCCTAAAACTGAAAATTTAGAAAAAGTAGCAGATTATTTTGATGTATCAATGGATTACCTTACTGGGCGAACTAATCAAAGAAGATACATCGACGTATCCGAGAAGAAAGAAATAGAAACTATTGCAGCACACCACGACGGGGAAGATTGGACTGAAGAAGAATTAAATGAAATTAAACGTTTTAAAGAGTTTGTAAGAATGAAGCGAAACATGCAGGAGTGATTACATGACATATGAGCAACTTGTAAATGAAGTTTATCAAAACAAAGTAGAGATTCATGAGGTTTGCATGAGTTCGCGCCTGAAAGGTTTATATGCAGACAATATCATATGGATTAATAAGCTAATTCCAACGAATACTGAAAAAACATGTATACTAGCAGAGGAACTGGGACATTATCACACAACTGTTGGTAATATCCTTAATCAGTCTAGTATTACAAATCGAAAACAAGAATTAAGAGCACGTTCATGGGCATATGAAAAACTTATTCCTCTAAATAAAATCGTACAAGCTCATAAGTGTAATATTTCAAATCGTTATGAATTAGCTGAGTTTCTTGGAGTAACAGAAGATTTTTTAGAAGATGCTCTTAATTGGTATAAAAGTAAATACGGATTATATGCAGAAATCGAAAATTATACTATTTACTTTGAACCTTTAGGGGTACTTGAATTATTTGATTGGATTGAAATTCCTGTACTAAATAAAGATGCTATTTAAAAATTTTGATTAGTTTATAGGATAAATAGTATTTAAAGGAGAGATTATTCTTTGGAATATATTGATGTTGCAGAGAAATTAGAGAAAATAATTGCTATTTATTTCAACGGTAATAATTATATTTTAGACGGTGTTGAACTTTCTAGAGAAGATTCTAAGATATTAGCTTTTTCCTTGATACATGCATATCAAATAACTGAACGGATTATGAGTAAAAAATATAATGAGTCATAATTAATTTGGCTGATAAATTTTTTTACAACAAAACAGAACATACATTCTCATTTAAGGAGGTGAGTAAATATGTTAGTCAATTTAGAAGAGTTTCGTAAAAGAAAAGTGAATTCAAATAAGGAATTTGTATTATTACCTGTCTATGAAAGAATTTTTTTAGAAGGAGATAAATTAATCGGACAATTTTTAAATGGTAAAACAACAATAATCCACGATTACTCGAAAGAACGCAAGTAATTATAAGGAGCATTAATTATGGCAGTATATAAAGATAAGGAACGAAAAACTTATTATTTCAAAGTTCGTTATAAAGATATGTATGGTCGCAACAAACAAAAAATGCAAAGAGGGTTTAAAAGTAACCGTGATGCAAAAATGGCTGAGGCTGAATTCTTAGCCAGCATTAATAATATGTTTACCGATCAAGTTACACTTGATGAGGTATTCAAACACAATATTAAACACAAAACTTTAAAGGACAAAACAATTCGAAGAAGAACGAACGAATATAATTTGCACATAAAACCATTTTTTGGTCACTTAAAAGTTAAGGACTTAAATACAAATCATTTTTTAGAATTTAAATCATATTTAGAAGAACATTTTACATCCCTAAATAGCGCAAGAACTGTTTATAGCAATTTAAAAGTACTAATTAATCATGCTGTTAAATTTTTTGGATTACGTATAGATCCAAGTTTAGCCATTGAACCAATTAAACGAGTTAAACCCAAAATAGGAGTGATTAGAAAAGAAGAATTTGAATCACTTGTTGGACATGCTTCATTAGATCATTTGCATTATCGAGAGTTAACTAGGTTTATGTTTTACACTGGATTACGAGTAGGCGAAGCACTAGGCTTGTTGTGGAAGAATGTAGATTTAGAAAATAAACAGATATTTGTGGAATTTACACTTGATATTATAACTAGAGAATTGGGAGATCCAAAAACACCAGCAAGTAAAGCTTTTGTACCTTTACACGATTCTATGGTTGAACTTTTAATTGAAATAAAAAAAGAATCCGAAGAAAATATCTACGGATTCAAAGAAAATTATGCAAACTACTTCGTGTTTGGTGGGCCAACACCATACCACTATAGTCATTATCATAAAAAATTTAAAGAAGCATTTCCAGAGTTACGTATACATGATATACGACACAGTTATGCAGCTCACTTAATTAATAATAAAATCGATATTTATTTAGTTAAAGAATTAATGCGTCACGATGATATTAAACAAACTTCTAGTACGTACGGTCATTTATATACTGAACGAAAACATGAAGCTATGCATGTATTTGATTAATTCAATATGGTATCACAGTCATTTTGGTATCAAAACGGTATCACGACCAACGATGTAAGTCGTGAAATACCGTTATATCAACCATAAACTTATCCTATTGAACCTTCCATTTCAAACTTGATAAGTCGGTTCATTTCTACCGCATATTCCATTGGAAGTTCTTTTGTGAATGGTTCAATGAAGCCCATAACAATCATTTCTGTTGCTTCAGCTTCAGAAATACCACGAGACATTAAATAGAATAATTGCTCTTCAGATACTTTTGAAACTTTCGCTTCGTGCTCTAAAGAAACGTTATCGTTTAAAATCTCATTGTATGGAATTGTATCAGATGTTGATTGGTTATCTAAAATTAACGTATCACATTCAATGTTTGAGCGTGCACCAATTGCTTTTTTACCGAAACGTACAATACCACGATAAGTAACTTTACCACCTTGTTTAGAGATCGATTTTGAAACGATTGTTGAAGATGTATTTGGTGCTAAGTGAATCATTTTTGCACCAGCATCTTGATGTTGACCTTTACCTGCAATCGCAATTGAAAGTGTCATACCACGTGCACCTTCACCTTTAAGGATACATGCTGGGTATTTCATCGTTAATTTAGAACCAATGTTACCATCAATCCATTCCATTGTTCCGTTTTCTTCAACAACAGTACGTTTTGTAACTAGGTTATATACGTTATTTGCCCAGTTTTGAATTGTTGTATAACGGCAATAAGCGTCTTTCTTAACGATGATCTCAACTACTGCAGAGTGAAGTGAGTTTGTTGTATAAACAGGCGCTGTACATCCTTCTACGTAGTGTACACTTGAACCTTCATCAACAATGATTAACGTACGCTCGAATTGACCCATATTTTCAGAGTTAATACGGAAGTATGCTTGAAGTGGTGTGTCTAATTTAACACCAGGTGGTACGTAGATAAATGATCCACCAGACCAAACAGCTGAGTTAAGTGCAGCAAATTTGTTATCTGATGCTGGAATTACAGTACCCCAATATTGTTTGAAAATATCTTCGTTTTCACGTAAAGCTGAATCAGTATCTTTGAAGACAATACCTAAATCTTCAAGATCTTTTTTCATATTGTGGTAAACTACTTCAGATTCGTACTGAGCAGATACACCAGCTAAATATTTTTGTTCAGCTTCAGGAATACCTAATTTATCAAATGTTGCTTTAATTTCTTCAGGTACTTCATCCCAAGACTTTTGAGTAGCTTCAGATGGTTTTACATAGTAAGTAATTTCATCGAAGTTTAATGCAGAAAGATCGCCACCCCATTGTGGCATTGGTTTTGAGTAGAAAATTTCTAATGCTTTTAAACGATAATTTAACATCCACTCAGGTTCATTTTTCATATTTGAAATTTCACGAACGATTTCTTCGGTTAATCCACGTTTTGAACGGAAAATTGATACGTCCTTATCATGGAAGCCGTATTTGTAATCGCCGATATCAGGCATTTGTTTAGCCATTTTATTCTCCCCCGTTCAAATTAATTATTTTGATCCATTAACGCCCTTTTCCATAGCTTTCCACGCTAGTGTCGCACATTTAATTCGGGCTGGAAATTTTGAAACACCTTGTAGTGCCTCAACATCTCCTAAATCATATTTATCGCTATACTCTTCACCTAGCATCATTTTTGAAAAAATGTCTGCAAGTTCAAGAGCTTCTTCAAGTTTTTTTCCTTTAATTACTTCAGTCATCATTGATGCTGATGACATTGAAATCGAACAGCCTTCACCGTCAAATTTAGCATCTTCTACTATATCATTGTTTATTTTTAATGTTAAATGGATACGATCTCCACAAGTAGGGTTATTCATATCGATTGTCACACTATTTTCTTCTAAGGATCCTTTATTTCTTGGCTTTTTATAGTGATCCATAATAACAGAGCGATATAGTTGATCTAAGTTATTAATAGACATCGTTAAAATACTCCTTCGCTTGGCGCAATCCTTTAACAAGCGCGTCTATATCTTCTTTTGAATTATAGATATAGAAGCTTGCGCGTGCTGTTGCAGAAACTTGGAGCCATTTCATTAGAGGTTGAGCACAATGATGACCTGCACGTATTGCGATACCATTCATATCTAATACAGTTGCTAAATCATGTGGGTGTACTCCATCTAAGTTGAAAGTAATAAGACCACAACGTTTTTTAGGATCACGAGGTCCATAAATTGTTAAACCATCGATTTTTTCCATTTCACTCATAGCATATTCTACAAGAGTATGCTCATGTTCTGCGATTTTATCTAATCCAATTTCACTTAAAAAATCTATTGCTGCACCTAACCCAATAGCACCAGCTATGTTTGGTGTTCCACCTTCAAATTTCCACGGTAATTCCTTCCATGTAGAATCGTACAATTCTACGAAATCAATCATTTCTCCACCAAATTCAATTGGTTCCATGTTTTCTAAATGTGCTTGTTTACCATAAAGTACACCGATACCTGTAGGACCACACATTTTATGACCAGAAAAACCTAAAAAGTCACAATCAAGGTCTTGCACATCAATCTTCATATGTGGAGCAGCTTGTGCAGCGTCCACTACGATAATTGCCCCAGCTTGATGAGCAATTTCTGCAATTTCTTTAATTGGATTGATTGTACCTAGTACATTTGAAGCCATTGTAATCGCAACGATTTTCGTTTTATTTGTAATTGTTTTTCGCACAGTATCTAAAGTAATCGTACCATCTTGTTCTAGGTCAAGATACTTTAAAACAGCACCTTTTTCTTTTGCCAATTGTTGCCAAGGAATTAAGTTAGAATGATGCTCCATGTAAGAGATGACAATTTCATCTCCTTCATTAACATTCATTCTGCCATATCCAGCTGCAACAGTATTTAAAGAAGTTGTTGTCCCACGAGTATAAATAATTTCTTTCGTTGATTTTGCATTTATAAATTTACGAATTTTTTCCCGTGCGCCTTCATATGAATCTGTTGCACGATTTCCTAAAGTATGTACACCACGATGTACGTTGGAATTATCTAATTCATAATAGTTTTTCACAACTTCTAACACTTGAACTGGCTTTTGAGATGTCGCTGCACTATCCAGGTAAACGAGTGGATGCCCGTTTACCTCTTGGTTTAGTACAGGAAAAAATTTTCGGATTTCATTCATTAGCGAACTTTCCCTTCAATGACTTTCGTCAATTGCTTTTTAACACTTTCTATAGGAATGTTAGTAACAACAGGAGCTAAGAAACCATGAATAACAAGGCGTTCTGCTTCTTGTTTTGAAATACCACGGCTCATTAAATAGTAAAGTTGAATTGGATCTACACGACCAACAGATGCTGCGTGACCTGCCATTACATCATCTTCATCAATTAATAGAATTGGGTTAGCATCTCCACGTGCATTTTCAGATAACATTAATACACGAGACTCTTGCTCTGCATTTGATTTTGTTGCACCATGTTCAATTTTACCGATACCATTAAAGATTGTTTGAGCTGCATCTTTCATTACACCATGTTTTAAGATGAAGCCTTCAGAGTTTTTACCCCAATGGCGGATTTCTGTCGTAAAGTTTTGCTTTTGATCTCCACGACCTACTACAACAGTTCGAGTGTTTGCAGTTGAACCATCACCTACTAAATGTGTAATGCTTTCAGATATTGTATCTGAATCGTTCATTAAACCTAGTGCCCAGTCAATTTTCGCATCACGTTTAATATGACCACGACGGTTTACATAAGTTGTAAAGCCTTTTGCAAGTACATCTACTGCACCAAATGTAACTTGTGCATTATCTAATGCAATCACTTCTTCAATTAAGTTTGCTTGTCCTTTAGCTTGTTCAACAGTTGATACGTATGTTTCTACATATGTAACAGCTGAATTATTATCAGCAACAACAAGAACATGATTAAAAAGTGAAGCGTCTGCATTATCGTTTAAAAATACTACTTGTAAAGGTTGTTCAACGACAACATTTTTCGGTACATAAACGAATACGCCACCATTTACTAATGCTGCATGGTAAGCAGTTAATTTATGTTCATCCACTTTTACAGCTTCAGTCATAAAATATTTTTGAACTAAATCGCTATGTTCACGAATTGCTGTTTGAATATCTGTAAAAATAACACCTTGAGCTTTTAATTCCTCAGAAACTTTAATAAAAGCAGGTGTATTATTGCGTTGAATGTAAAGATTTTGTTGTCCTTCAATGTCAATAATATCTTTTACTTCTTCTGAAAGTTCATCTAATGAATTAAATGGTTTGCTATCTACTGTATGTTGAAGAAACTCTGTAAAGTTCCATTTTGTAATATTGGTTTTATCTGGCTTTGGCATTGGTAGTTCAGCAGCTTTTTCAATTGCAGCCGCACGCAAATCTGCAAACCATGATGGTTCATTATTGCTTTGCGAGAACGAGCGTACTTCACTTGCTGATAAGGCCAATTTTATTTCAACCGTCATCTCATTCGTCCTCCTAAATTATGCTTCTTGTTCAACTGTTTCATCTTCAATACCTAGTTCTTTTTTAATCCAATCATAACCTTCTGCTTCTAAACGTTGAGCTAATTCTGGTCCACCAGATTTTACAACGCGTCCTTGCATCATTACGTGAACGTGGTCTGGAGTGATGTAGTTAAGCAGGCGTTGGTAGTGAGTGATTGCGATACAGCCAAATCCTTCACCGCGCATTTCGTTAATTCCTTTAGCTACAACTTTTAATGCGTCAATATCAAGACCAGAGTCAATTTCATCTAGGATTGCGAATTTTGGTTTGATCATCATTAATTGTAAAATTTCATTACGTTTCTTTTCCCCACCAGAGAAGCCTTCGTTTAAGTAACGTTGAGCCATATCTTGATCCATTTCAAGGAAGTCCATCGTTTTATCTAATTCACGGATGAATTTCATTAATGAAATTTCATCGCCTTCTTCGCGACGAGCATTAATTGCCGAACGAATGAAATCTGCATTTGTAACACCTGAAATTTCTGATGGGTACTGCATAGCTAAAAATAATCCAGCTTTAGCACGTTCATCAACTTCCATTTCAAGCACGTTTTCACCATCTATTTCAATAGTACCTTGTGTAACTTCATATTTTGGGTGACCCATGATTGCAGATGCTAACGTTGATTTACCTGTACCGTTAGGACCCATGATTGCATGGATTTCATTAGTATTAATTGTTAGGTTTAAACCTTTTAAAATCTCCTTATCTTCAATTGAAACATGAAGATCTTTAATTACTAAAGTTGACATGTATATTACCTCCGTAAGTTGTGCATTGAATGGTATAACCATTTTTAATTTATTATCATTCTAATCTTAACCGAAAACACCTTGCCATGCAAAAGATTTATTCGACAAACAATATATTTCAGTGAAAACCATTAAAATATAGGTGTGTCCAACATTTTTTAAATACTAAAAGAAAATAATGCTGTTAAAAAGATGAATAAATCATTTTCAATAATCAAATACTAATTGAGAATTCATTTCACCTATAAGAATTAATGGATAAATAATCAGGAAATTCATCTAAAGACTTGGTTAGTTTTCCGCTGACTAATATCATACTATACATTTTAAAAATTATAGTAATAAAAAAGCGATTTCCAAATTGTTATCAAAATTGGAAATCGCTTTTTTATTATACATTTACAGTTGTAGTTAAAAATTCGTTAACGCTTGCCGCCACTGCACGACCTTCTTTAATCGCCCAAACGACTAAGCTTTGACCACGTCTTGCATCCCCTGCTGCAAATACACCTGGTACATTTGTTTCAAAATCTTTAATAGAAGCTTGAATTTTGTTGCTCACTAATTTCACACCAAATTGCTCTGGTAATGATTTTTCAACACCTTCAAATCCAATTGCAACAAATACATATTGTGCAGGCCATACTTTTTCAGTGCCTGGAAGCTCTTTGAAGTAATGGAAACCATCATCACCTAAAATTTTCTCCATTTGGATTGTATGAAGCTCTTTAACTTGACCTTTTTCGTCTGCAACGATTTTTTTCGTTTGGATGCAATATTCACGTGGATCGCGTCCTTTTACTGCCGCAACTTCTTCATAAGCATAGTCTAATTTATAAAGATGTGGTTCTTGTGGCCATGGAGTTTCATCTGTTCTTGTTGATGCAGCTTGTGGATGTTTACCAAATTGATAAACAGAACGGCAATTTTGACGAATCGCTGTTGCAACACAGTCAGCACCAGTGTCACCACCACCAATAACAATAACATCTTTGCCTTTTACATCCAACGCTTTACCATCTTTGAAATTAGAATCAAGCAAACTTTGCGTTACACCAGTTAAATAATCCATTGCTAAATGAACGCCTTTAGATTCACTGCCTTCTAAATGAAGAACACGTTGCTTTTGTGCACCAATACATAAAATGACTGCATCGAATTGTGCTTTCAGTTCATCTGCTGTTACATCTTTCCCAATTTCAGTATTTAATACAAAATCAATACCTTCTTGACGAAGTAAATTTACTCGGCGTTCGATAACTTCTTTTTCAAGCTTCATGTTTGGAATACCATACATTAATAATCCACCTGGTCGATCTGCTCTTTCATAAACTGTTACACTATGACCGAGCTGGTTTAATTGGTCCGCTGCTGCTAATCCTGCAGGACCAGAACCAACTATTGCAATTTTTTTGCCAGTACGATTTTGTGGAATACGTGGGATAATCCAATTATTTTCAAAGCCTTTATCAATGATAGAACGTTCAATGGATTTAATTGCAACTGCTGGATCTGTTATCCCTAAAGTACAAGAGCTTTCACAAGGCGCTGGACAGACACGCCCTGTGAACTCTGGAAAATTATTCGTCATATGTAGACGATCTAATGCTTCTTTCCATTTTCCTTTATATACTAAATCATTCCACTCAGGAATTACATTTTGAATTGGACAACCAGCAGCTGCTCCTCGAATTTCAATACCCATATGACAGAAAGGTGTGCCGCAATCCATGCATCGTGCACCTTGCGTTTGTAATGATTCATCTGACAGCCTTGAAGCATATTCATTCCAATTCGAAATACGCTCTAGTGGAGGCTGTTCCTTCGTTTTTTCCCTTTTATATTCCATAAATCCTGTTGGTTTCCCCATGCCTAGAACCTCCTCTTATTTGGAAATAGCTAATTCTTTAGCGCCAGTAGTTTCAACAAATGCTTGCATTGCTGATTGCGACTCTGTTAATCCTTGGAACTTATGATAATTAATTTTTTCAAGCATCGCTTTATAATCAGTAGGTACAACCTTCACGAACTTCGGCACAAATTGATCCCATTTTGCTAGAATATCTAACGCAATTGTACTTTCTGTATGTTCTAAATGTTTGATGATCATAGAACGAACAGCCTCAATTTCCGCTCTATCTTCTAACCGTTCAAACTGAATCATTTCCATATTACATTTGACTTTAAAGTCAGCTTCGTTTGATGGTAATACATACGCAATCCCACCAGACATACCTGCTGCAAAGTTTTTACCTACGTCACCTAAAATAACTACACGTCCACCTGTCATATACTCACAGCCATGATCGCCAATTCCTTCAACAACAACATTTGCACCACTGTTACGTACTGCAAAGCGTTCCCCTGCTCGGCCGTTAATGTATGCTGTACCACTTGTAGCACCGTACAAACAAACGTTACCAGCAATTACGTTTTTCTCTTGCTCACCTTTAATTGGAGCAATCGCTACTAATTTACCACCTGATAATCCTTTACCAAAGTAGTCATTGACGTCCCCTACACAAGATAGAGTCATTCCTCGTGGAACAAATGCACCGAAACTTTGACCGGCATGACCAGTAAATTTCAATGTAATTGTTTCGTCAGCCAAACCTTTTTCACCGTATTTTTTCGAAATTTCACTTCCGATAATTGTACCGACAACACGGTCAGTATTTTTAATTTCATATTGTAATTCAATTGCTTCTTTTTCTTTAATGCTGTTTTCTACTCTTGGTAGAAGTTCACGAATATCAAATGTTTCTTCGATACGAAGATCTTGATTTGTTTGTTTTGTACGTGTTCCCTGTACTTGGTAAAGTAATGCAGATAAATCTAATTGGCTAGCTTTCCAATGGGATTTTGCTCGATCACTTACTTCTAGTACGTCTGTACGCCCAACCATTTCTTCCACAGTACGGAAGCCTAATTTAGCCATATATTCACGCATTTCTTCTGCCACAAATCGCATGTAATTAACAACGTGATCAGCAGTACCCATAAATTTTGCACGTAATTCTGGATTTTGTGTTGCCACACCTACAGGACATGTATCTAGGTGACAAGCACGCATCATAATACATCCTAGAACGATTAATGGTGCTGTTGCAAAACCGAATTCTTCTGCCCCAAGCAATGCTGCCATTACAACGTCTTTACCAGTCATTAGCTTACCATCAGTTTCTAATGTTACACGCTCACGAAGACCATTTAACATTAATGTTTGATGTGCTTCAGCTAAACCAAGCTCCCAAGGTAAACCAGTATGCTTAATTGAAGTTTTAGGTGATGCCCCTGTACCTCCGTCATAACCAGAGATAACAATTACATCTGCTCCACCTTTTGCTACACCTGCTGCAATTGTACCTACCCCAGCTTTAGCAACAAGTTTTACTGAGATTCGAGCATCACGATTTGCATTTTTCAAATCGTAAATAAGTTCGGCTAAGTCCTCAATAGAATAAATATCATGGTGTGGAGGCGGTGATATTAAACCTACACCTGGAGTTGATCCACGAACTTCAGCAACCCACGGATATACTTTATTACCAGGTAATTGTCCACCTTCTCCAGGTTTTGCCCCTTGTGCCATTTTAATTTGCAATTCTTTTGCATTAACTAAATAATGTGATTTTACACCGAAACGTCCTGATGCGATTTGTTTAATTGCACTATTGCGGTTATCACCATTTTCGTCAATTTCGAAACGACCAGCATGTTCTCCACCCTCACCAGAGTTTGAACGGCCACCTAGACGATTCATCGCAATTGCTAACGTTTCGTGTGCTTCTTTTGAAATAGAACCAAATGACATTGCTCCTGTTTTAAAACGTTTTACAATTGAGTCAACAGATTCTACTTCATCTAAAGGAATTGATTTACTTGATTTAAATTCAAATAAATTACGTAAAAATCCGATGCGTTCCTCATTTGCCATTTCAGCATACATTCTATATAATCCGAAATCATTTCTTCTTGTTGCAGTTTGCAATGTATGAATTGTTTTTGGATTAAATGCATGGTGTTCACCATTCGCACGCCATTGGAAATCACTTCCAGAATCAAGCAAATCATTATTTGATTCAAAGGCTAAATTGTGACGGCGTTTCGCTTCTTCACCAATCGTCTCTAATCCAATACCATCGATTTGAGATGCAGTACCTGTGAAGTATTTATCAATTACCTCTTTACTAATACCAACAGCCTCAAAAATTTGAGCGCCACGATAAGATTGTACTGTTGAAATCCCCATTTTTGACATTACTTTAACGACACCGTCAGCAATACCTTTACGATATTTTTTAATTGCATCGTTATAACTAATTGTTAAATGTCCTGAATCAATTGATTGTTGAATAGATGCATATGCTAAATATGGATTAATTGCATCTACACCAAATCCAATTAACGCTGCAAAGTGATGAACTTCTCTTGCTTCTCCACTATTCGCTATTAAACTAACTTGAGTACGTTTACCTGTACGAACTAAGTACTGGTGAAGAGCACTTACAGCTAGTAAAACAGGTACTGTAGGTGTTTCAAGATTCTCTAGTTCATCAGATAATACTAATAATGTAATCCCTTTTTCTATTGCTGCATCAGCTTCTTTGAAAATTCTTTCTAATTCGCTTTCTAAAGAATTTTCAAATCGCAATGTGATAATTGAATTTTGGAAATATTTACTTTTTATTGATACTAATTCTTCTAACTCACCATTTGTAAGAATTGGAGTGTCTAAGAAAATACGTCTTGCATTTTCCTCATTCGGATGTAGCAAGTTTCCTTCTGCTCCTAAAAGTGTCATTGTAGAAGTAACGATATGTTCACGAATGGAATCAATCGGTGGATTCGTTACTTGAGCAAACAATTGTTTAAAGTAATTAAACAATGATTGTGGACGATCAGATAAAACAGCTAATGGTGAATCATTCCCCATTGAACCGATTGGATCTTTCCCGCTGCTTGCAATTGGAACAATGTATTTGTGAATATCTTCAAATGTATAACCAAATACCTTTTGACGTAATGTTAATTGTTCAACTTCTTTTGGTGATTCTTCTTTAGATTCAACTGTTACTAAATTGTTCTCAAGCCAGCCTTTATAATCTTGCGCATTTGCCATTTCACTTTTCAACTCTTCATCAGAAACAATTTTTCCTTGTTCTAAATCGATTAATAGCATACGCCCTGGACTTAAACGTTCTTTATATAATACATTTTTTTCATCAATATCAACTACACCTACTTCTGAGGAAAAGACAATCATATCATCCTTTGTAACGTAATAACGAGCTGGTCGTAATCCGTTTCGGTCTAAAATCGAACCAATTTGCTTACCGTCAGTGAAGCAGATTGCTGTCGGACCATCCCACGGCTCCATTAATGAAGAATGGTATGCATAAAATGCTTTTTTCTCCTCAGAAATATGTGGATTCTCAGTCCAAGGTTCAGGAATTAACATCATCGCAGTTTGTGCTGGTGTGCGCCCTGCTAGTACGAAAAATTCAAACGCATTATCTAACATTGATGAGTCGGAGCCTGAATTATCGATAATAGGTAATAATTTTTTTAAATCTTCTCCAAATGCTTCCGATACAAATCGTTGTTCACGAGCTGTCATCCAGTTAATGTTTCCTCGCAACGTATTAATTTCACCATTGTGAACAATATAACGATTAGGATGTGCACGTTCCCAGCTTGGGAATGTATTTGTAGAATAACGTGAGTGAACGATTGAAAATGCAGAAATAAAACTTTCATCTTGTAAATCAATATAGAATTCGCTTACTTCTTCTGGAGTTAATAAACCTTTAAATACCATCGTTTGACTAGACATACTTGGGCAATAAAATTTCTTGTCATTTTCTTTAGCCCAAAATTCTGCTTGCTTACGAATCAAATATAATTTACGCTCAAATGCTAATGTATCTTCTACATTTGTAGCTTTTATAAAAACTTGACGAACAACAGGGGCAGTTGATTTTGCGATTTCACTTAAATTGTCCTTATTTGTAGGTGCTGTTCTCCAGCCGATTAACGTTTGCCCTTCTTGTTCTATCAATTCATTAATTTTTTGTTCAATGGATTCTCTCTCTTTATTATCCTCTGTAAAAAATAATTGTCCGACACCATACTCACCCTTAGCTGGTAAGTTTAGTTCTGAGCAATTTAATTTAAAAAATGCATCAGGGATTTGTACCATTAGTCCGGCACCATCACCTGTTTTGCCATCGCCACCACGTCCTGCACGGTGCTCTAGGCGACATAACATTTCTAATCCATTTTTTACAATTTCATGTGAAGCGTGTCCCTTAATATTTGCATAAAAACCAATTCCACAAGCATCATGTTCAAAACTCGGAGAATAGAGCCCTTGTGCGTTCGGTAGTTGATGAAAAGTCATGTAAATCCCCCCAAATCTTCGTAAATACCTTATTTACATTGTAAAGTTTTTAGAATAATATAAACAATATATACTTTGGATAGAATTAATCTAATATTTAGATGAGTGGGGTGAAAACGTTGGAATTACGCCAATTGCGATACTTTGTTGAAGTTGCTGAACGCGAACATATTTCCGAAGCTGCTGAACATCTACATGTCGCCCAGTCAGCTGTCAGTCGACAAATTGCGAACTTAGAAGATGAACTTGGTACGGTACTTTTTGAACGTGTAGGTCGAAATGTAAAACTTACACCAATTGGTAAAATATTTTTAGAGCATAGCGTTACCGCTTTAAAAGCAATTGATTTTGCAATTAAACAAGTAGAAGAGTATTTAGATCCTGCAAAAGGCACGATTAAAATCGGCTTCCCAACAAGTTTAGCTAGTTATGTATTGCCAACTGTCATTTCTGCCTTTAAAAAAGAATATCCTGATGTATCTTTCCATTTAAGACAAGGTTCCTATCGTTATTTGATTGAAGCAGTAAAAAATCGTGAATTAAACTTAGCTTTTTTAGGCCCAGTTCCTGCAAAAGACGAAAGTATTAATACAATGATTCTTTTTAGCGAAAGCATTCATGCCCTTCTTCCAGCAAATCATCCTTTAGCAAAAAAAGAAAAATTAAATTTAGTAGATTTACGAAAAGAAAATTTCGTTTTATTCCCTGAAGGATATATTTTAAATGAAGTGGTTGTTGATGCGTGTAAATCTGCGGGATTTGTTCCAACTGTTACATCAGAAGGTGAGGATATGGATGCATTAAAAGGGTTAGTAGCTGCTGGTATTGGGATTACACTGCTACCAGAAAGTTCTCTTTATGACTCGACACAACGTTTCACTGTAAAAATGCCCATCGCAATCCCAAATCTTACTCGAACTGTCGGTGTCATCTATCCAACAAACCGAGAGTTAGCTCCATCAGAACAAGTATTTTTGAAATTCGTGAATACATTTTTCTCACGACTTAATCAGTTTTTATAATAAATTTTATGAGTGGTTGACCTGAAATTTTTAATTTCGGATTAGCCATTTTTTATATTTAATTGAATGGGGCTCGGGGTTTGGGCACTTGCATCTCGGTTCGGGCACTTGGCTGGATTTTCGGGCACTTGAATCTCGATTCGGTCACTTAGCCGCATTTTTGGGCACTTGAATCTCGATTCGGTCACTTGTTTCCCAGTTGGGGCCCAACAGCTTTCCCAAAAGTGGAACAGAATTCAACAATATAGAGATAAAAAAACAATTCAGATAGAATGTCTGAATTGTTTTTTATCGTCTTGCATTAAATTATTCACTTACAGGTACTACAGCTCCGCCCCATTCTTCAACAATGAAGTCTTGGATTTCTTTAGAGCGTAATACTTCAACTAATTTCTTAATTGTTTCGCTATCTTTATCCTCAGAACGAACAGCAATTACGTTTACATATGGAGATTCTGAATCTTCAATCGCAATTGAATCTTCAATTGGATTAATACCAGCATCGATTGCGAAGTTTGAGTTAATAACTACTGCATCGCCCTCTTCGTTTTCATAGTAAGTAACCATCATTTCTGGCGCATCAGTTGCTTCAATTTTTAAATTTTTAGGATTTTCAACGATATCATCAAGAGTTGCTGCTGTTTTATCAATACCATCTTTTAATTTAATTAAACCTTTTGCTTCTAGTAGAGATAAAATACGGCCATGGTCAGGAATTGAACTTGAAATAAGAATTGTTGCACCTTCAGGAAGTTCATCTAATGATGCATATTTTTTTGAATAAATTCCCATAGGTTCAATATGGATTCCACCAGCATTTACTAAGTCATAGCCTTCTTCAGCATTTTTTTGCTCTAAAAAAGGAATGTGTTGGAAGTAGTTTGCATCAATATCACCATTTGCCAAATCTTGGTTAGGTAAAATATAGTCTTGGTATTCTTCAATTTCTAATTCAATACCTTGTTCAGCTAAAAGTGGTTTAGCTTGTTCTAAAATTATAGCATGAGGTGTATGAGAAGCACCTATAGTTAATTTAACAGGTTTTGTTTCTTCTGTTGCTTCACCTGAATTTTCGTTTGTAGAAGTAGATTCTTCTTCTTCTTTTGTACCGCAAGCTGCTAGAGCTAATACAAATACTGATAAAATTAAAAATGATAAAAATTTCTTCATCTTCTTGTTCCCCTTCTCTCTAAATTTTTCTATGTGAACGGATTAAAACCGCATGCACCAAAGTAAAAAATAATTCTATAACTATCGTTTATCAGTTTTAGCTGTAATCAAATCTCCAATAAACTGAATAACAAATACAACTATTAAAATAAATATTGTTGCCATAAGAGTTACGTCTTCACGACTACGTTGGAAGCCATCGATAAATGCTAAGTTTCCTAATCCACCAGCACCAATAATACCTGCCATTGCTGTATAGCCGACTAATGTAACAGCTGTAACTGTAATACCTGAAAGTAATGCTGGAAGTGCCTCTGGAATAAGTACTTTCCAAATTATTGTTGAAGTTTTAGCACCCATAGATCTGGCAGCTTCAATAACCCCTTTATCAATTTCTCTTAGTGCAATTAATACCATTCGGGCATAAAATGGAGCAGCACCAACAATAAGTGCAGGCAATGCAGCATTAACCCCACGAATTGTTCCAAGTAAAAACTTTGTAAATGGAATTAATAAAATAATTAAAACGATAAACGGGATGGAGCGGAAAATATTTACTAATGATCCTGTAATAAAGTTCGCTATTTTATTTGCCCAAATTTGGTGTGGACTTGTTAAAAATAATAGAATCCCTATCGCTAATCCAAGAACGAATGTTATACCTGTTGAGATGATTGTCATATAAAGGGTATCATATGTAGCTTGCCACATATCGTCCCATTGAACATTCGGAAATAATGTACTAAGCATGTTCAATCACCTCCGTTTGAATTTCATTGGATTTAAGGAGATTTAATGCTTGTACAACATTTGAATTTTCTCCATCAATTTGAACAATTAATGTTCCATATGGTCCACTTGCTGTTTGTGAAATATTTCCATGTACAATATTTATTTCTACATTAAATTGTTTAATTAATTGTGATATTATCGGTTGTTCTGTTTTGTTACCGATAAATGTTAATTTTACAATTTTCCCTGTAGGATAGTTGGCTAAAATTTGCTCAATCGATTCTTTCGTTTCTTTCTTCGTTCCTGAAACTTGCATCACGAAGTTTTTCGTTATTTCAGCTTGCGGATTTTGGAATACTTGAAGCACATCGCCTGTTTCCACAATACGCCCGTCTTCCATTACTGCAACACGATGACAAATTTTTTGAATAACATGCATTTCATGTGTAATAAGAACAATCGACAAACCTAAACGTTTATTAATATCTAGTAAAAGCTCTAAAATCGAATCCGTTGTTTCTGGATCCAGGGCACTTGTTGCTTCGTCACATAATAATACTTCCGGATTATTCGCAAGAGCTCTCGCAATCCCTACACGCTGTTTTTGTCCACCTGATAATTGGGATGGATAAGCATTTTCTCTACCAGAAAGGCCTACTAAATCAATTAACTCTTTTACTTTTTTTGCTCGTTCGTTTTTTGCAACTCCAGCAATTTCTAATGGAAAGGCAATGTTCTCAGCAACTGTACGAGACCAAAGTAAATTAAAATGCTGGAAGATCATACTTATTTTTTGTCGTGCTTGACGAAGTTTATTGCCAGATATAGATGAAATTTGTTGGCCATTTACACTAACAGTTCCACTTGTTGGTTTTTCAAGACCATTAAGTAATCGAATTAATGTACTTTTACCAGCCCCACTATAACCGATAATTCCGAAAATTTCACCTTTATTTATTGTCAAATTTACATTTTGAACGGCAGTTAAGTCACCATTCTTCGTTTTATAAACTTTTGATATATCCTTTAGTTCAATCATATTTATACTCCTTTAAAATACGCTGTAACGTATTTGTACCGAGAGACTATATTGTATTATCCTCTATACTTTTGTAGCATATTTTCTTTATAATATAATTCTAGTTCTAGAATTAAATAAGCCCCTTCTACACAGATAAGTAGAAAGGGCATCGTACATTGTTTTATTTATACGCTAACCGTTCTCTTATCTTTCAAAGTATCCACTTCGCGTGACTTGGCACCTTTTCACAAACTTGTGATGGTTGCCGGGTTTCATAGGGCACTTCCCTCCACCGCTCTTTATAAGAGTTACGATATTAAATTTATATATTACGAAACTAACTTTATCATATTAGTTTCATCAAGTCAACTATTTTTTCAACTTTTCATATAGGTTTGGTACGGATTGGAAAGCGTACACTTTTTCAACAATTTCTCCATTCTTACTTATGAGTAAGCAAGGAACACTTTCAATCTGATTATCAAAAGCAAGCTGTTCCAAAAAGTTGATATTAGCTTTACCAATTGGAATATGAGGCAATAAATTCTCTATTACTTCCATCATTCTGGAGGCAACTGCACATGTACCGCACATTGGAGTATATAAATAAAATGCTACGATATTTTTTTGTTTTTTTAATTGCTCCCATTGTTGTTTTGTCCACTCTTCCATTTTTATCAGTCCTACTATTTCAATTTAATTCGTCGGCTCGCAGTTGCCTGACTTGTTAAAGTATTATCTTCCAGACATCCTTAGCTAACTGGATGAAGATAGATATTGTTTATGAACAGAAAATTTAGCTTCACTAAGCAGATGAGCCAACACTTTTTTCGGTGCATTAGCAACCTCAATATATGTTCTAGGAATACTAAGATGGACAGCTTCCGAATAGATTCTTTTCGTAAGCTTTCTCAACTTTTCTCCCGAATTATCTGCATCAAATAGAGTATAAAGTTTACATTCCTCAAAAGGCTCGATTAAATCTAATAATGCCTCTTCACTAATAGTACCATTCGTACAAATGATCTTTACGTCTTCCGCAAAAATTGGTGCAATGTTCAACTTATCCGATCGACCCTCAACAATTATACACTTTTCAACAGTCATTTGCTCACCCCACGATTTGTAAGTAATAAGAAGTGCGGAAGCGCCCCGCTCCTACAATTACTCGTCGTAAAAAGGCATTCTTAGCCCCAAGTTTGTTAGGATGAAACGTCGTATGTCTAGCCGACATGACTCCATCCATATAGGTAGGATAACCTTGAATCTATTAACTAATCCGACTTCAATTGAGACTTATACCGCGACCTTGAGGGCCGGGTTGGCTTACGCTAGAC